>DYQV01000701.1 GCA_020719105.1 Rikenella microfusus | reverse complement strand
AAAGCGATAATTTTGTCAACGTTAAATTCGGGATAACTCATGTTTGACACTCCTAAATTGAGGAAGTTATTTTTTACTCATTCCCTACCATAATAAATTATCCTACAGGAGAATATAATGCGTAAATTTTACCATTTAATTTTTACTCTGTGTCTTTTTTTAGCCATACCCGCGACGGTCTGGGCGCAAGAACCTATAATTCTAACTGACGAGCAAGAAACATATTCGTTGGGCTTGCACTTGGGAATTTTGGAAGACCCAACGGGACAATTAACCATCGCTGAGGTTAGTTCAGACGCATATCGAGCCAAGTTTGTGCCAAGTACCGTTGACGTGCCAAATTATGGCAATACCGACATGGTCTATTGGGTACGGTTTCAGGTGGCTAACCAGGCTAAACAGACCAATTTGTGGTATTTGGTCTTAGACCGCACCAGTATCAGCGTACATTATGTTGACCTGTTTATACCAACAAGCAGTGGCTTTAGCCAAAAACATACGGGCGGGATGCGTTCCTTTGATACCCGCGATATAGATTACCATTCCCTCAACTTTGAACTGCCTTTGCCCACAGACCGCCAACAAACCATCTATCTCCGTTTTCAAGGCCAAAGTATCATGGTTTTGGGCATGACCCTCAAAACTCCCCATGTCTTCATTCAGCAAAGTTTAGCCGACCAGTTTGAATATGCCTTCCTATTTGGTTTAATGTTCATCATGGTAGGCTATAATCTGTTCCTATTCTTCACGTTGCGAGATAACAGCTATTTTTATTATGCCCTATTTCTAGGAGGAATTTTAAGCTATTTTGCTTGGTTAAATGAGTTTATTCAACAATATCTGTGGCGCGATTCGGGACAAGCAACCTTATATTTAATTCCCATCATGCTTAGCGTAACCCAAGCTAGTTTATTAAAATTTACGGATATTTTTTTACAATTGGATACACAGTCTCCCCGTTGGCATAAGTTTATAAAATTGTTATGGTGGACAATTTTGGTTAATTATCTCCTGAGTTGGGCTGATTACCGCTTTGCCCAAACCCTATTTAGAATCAATACTATCATAGTCGCGCTGACGGCCATTAGCCCAGGTGTCATAACGTTATTTCGTGGCTATAAGCCGTCGCGATTTTTTGTGTTGGCTTGGGCAACTTTTATTGTAGGAGTAATTGTCTTTGCCTTAGCTCAATTGAATGTCCTATCCATTAATTACTTGACCGTCCATGCCCTTAATTTGGGTTTAGCTTTGCTGGTGCTATTGCTATCGTTGGCTTTGGCTGACCGCATCAACACCATTAAAGAAGAAAAGAATTTGGC
>DYQV01000700.1 GCA_020719105.1 Rikenella microfusus | reverse complement strand
TTAAACCTTAAAACAAAATACTGATAATTTTATAAATCTATAAGCCTTGAATCATAAGCAAAAGGAGCAATTTCAATTATTTTACATTGGTTAATCTTGGGGTGATTTGGGTTTAGCATATAGTTAAAACTATTTGGGATAACAACTGAAGGAACTTTAATGGCAAATGCTTTATTAGTATTAAAATAAATACTGCAAACATTCATTGTTTCATCTTTAAACGGAAAGCCGTTCCACCCATCAACCAAATCTTTTATTGGAAGTTCTATAATAGTGTCCTCCGGAATATCAATTTCCAGTAAAACTAGATCATTCGGCAACAAAGAAAGGGACCCAATATGCACAATATATTCCCATGCAGCCAGCGCACTGCTTTCGGAAGTATAAATCACCCGTGTACCTTTGTTGTGCCATCGGCCACTTGAATACAATCCTCCTACACCATCTAGGGTGGCATATTTTTCTTTTGCAATCCTAAAAACCCTCATTATGCTGAAAATCCATGTTCAATGGCAACCAGTTCATCCATCACTAAATATATACCTTCAATCAGGTCAAGGTATGATTTAGGCTTGACACCGCCGATGGCATAGTTTTCGGTATCCATCCAATGTTTAAACTTTGATTCATCGCCAAAAACTTCTTTACCTTTTGCGTAAAGCTTTGCAATGGCATAAAGTTTAGCAGATGTATCTTTGGAAAACCGATCAATGGGTTTTTTATGTTGCACACTCCTTGGACTGATGTCTAAATATCCACAAATTTCGGCCAAAGTAAAGCCTGTATTGGAAAGAATCTCCTGAAATGTTGATTTTTCTATACCTTGTCTTGATAATTTTATCAAGTTCCTTTGATTGCCTACAAATTCTAAAATTGCCATAATTATAAATATTTGCGAAATAATTCATACAATGATACGAAATATTGCGCAATATATTTCAATTTGGTTAAAAATTATTTACTTCAATTTCAAAAAAAATAGTATCGGGTACGATGAGGTAACATGATTTTTAATCATCATACCCACCTCAAAGTCATATTGGATAAGATATACAAGGTTTTGGGTAAGATGGGTAGGCAAAATGTGTGAATTATTTTTTTCAATAGCACTAAAAAATGGAGTTAGAAAGTATCATTTGAGTTACCTATTAGGTGACCTTTTCCAATTCATATAAGGTTCAGCTAAATAAAGGCAAAAATAAAATCGACCTTAAATTTGAAGATTGGAATATTGATATGGATGGTAAGATAAATGTGGCTTTATTGGACTCAGGGCAACCGCATTTAAAACATTCGTTTATAAAACAAAATACTTTATCCAC
>DYQV01000699.1 GCA_020719105.1 Rikenella microfusus | reverse complement strand
CAATCTCAAAATGATAGTATTTATATCATTCAGGATAGTGTGTTAATCCCAACGAAAAGTGGTATTGACATTTCGGCTATAATAGTTCGAAAAAAAACAAATACAAGTCCACTTCCTGCAATTCTATTTTACACTACCTATTATCAAGATGCAAGCGATGCAATATTTGCAAAAAAATCTGCTGATAGAGATTATGTTGGCATTGTAGCTTATGCTCGTGGCATTAAAACTGACTTAAAAAACTATAAACCTTTTGAAAACGAAGGAACAGATATATACGACATTATTGAGTGGATAAGTAAACAGGAATGGTGTAACGGAAGTGTAGGAA
This sequence comes from Rikenella microfusus, assembly GCA_020719105.1. Taxonomy (GTDB): domain Bacteria; phylum Bacteroidota; class Bacteroidia; order Bacteroidales; family SZUA-534; genus GWE2-40-63. The sequence continues at coordinate 994 of DYQV01000699.1, read as the reverse complement.
TGTATAGTGGCAGTTATACTGGATATTCACAATGGGCAACTGTAAAAAATATTCATCCTGCATTAAAAACTATTGTACCACAAGTGGCTGTAATGCCAGGTTATGATTTCCCAATGGAAAATAACGTTCCGTTATCACACATTTTAAGTTGGAGCAACGACAATATTTATAAAAACAAACAATTACCAAGAAGTTTGCCCTTTGATTTTTTCAATAAAGGAACGGCATACAACAAACTTGATAGTTTAGCAGGTATTCCAAATCCAATCTTTCAAAATTGGTTATCTCATCCAGCTTATGACAGTTATTGGCAATCAATGGTGCCAACTCCAACCGAATACGCAAAAATCAATATTCCTGTTTTGACAACAACAGGTTATTATGATGGTTCGCAAATTGGTGCCTTACAATATTTCAAATTGCATAATAAATATAATAAAAATACTAATCATTATTTTGTAATTGGTCCTTACGACCATTTTGGCGGACAACGCAGACCTGCAAAAAACCTGATGGGGTATGAAATTGATAGTGTTGCAAATATTAGTATGGAAAAATTAGCTTATGATTGGCTTGACTTTATTCTAAAAGGCAAACCGAAACCTGAGTTACTTAAAGATAAAGTTAATTTTCAAGTTATGGGAACGAATGAATGGAGACACGCACCCAATTTGCAAATAATCAACAATGATACATTGACCTTTTATTTGGATAATAAATCGTTGATTGCTCAAAAACCGAAAAAGAAAGGATTTGAAACACAAATCGTAGATTTTAAGGATAGAGAAAACCAAAATAATTATTACACACCAGAAATTATTTTTGACACATTAGACGCAAGCAACGGTTTGGTTTTTACCACAGAACCTTTTCAAAAGGAGTTCACTATTAATGGTTCATTTACTGGCAATCTTTGGACGACTATCAATAAAAAAGATATGGATGTTTCGTTAGCTTTATATGAAATAATGCCAGACGGAAGATATTTTTTTCT
>DYQV01000150.1 GCA_020719105.1 Rikenella microfusus | reverse complement strand
TTTTCGACAATATGCCTTTTTTATTTACCCACTCAAAACGTTATAGAACCATTAATTCTTTGCGGACTCAGTGATCCCGAGTAATCGGGACTGCGACCTTTGTGGTTATTGTTTTTCTTACTTTTTAGACAGCCTCTTTTATTTTTCAACAAAATGATAATGCTTTTTTGCATATTTAGTTATTTCCCAATTGCAACTCAACCCTTTAGGACAAATTACATAATCACCGGGAAGCACTTTATATTCAGCTTCGTGCGTTTTTATAGTTACTTCCCCTTCAATTAAATAGAATTGTTCTTTTTCTTGGCAACTCCAATCAAAAACTGAGATTTCTTTCTCCCAAATAGGCCATTCATGAATTCCCATTTTAAGATAATCGCTTTCTTTGAGTCTCTTGATTACTATTTCCATAGGTTAGAACTTTGTGTTGGCAACGATAAATATACAAAAAAATAGTTGCTTTACAATAAATTCACAAAGTTTATTACCTCGCGACTATCAAAATGAAAATTCTATTCCTTGGGCCAAAGGTAATTCCTCACCATAATTGATTGTGTTTGTTTGCCGGCGCATATAGGCTTTCCAGCTATCAGAACCCGACTCCCTTCCACCTCCGGTTTCTTTTTCACCGCCAAAAGCACCGCCAATTTCAGCACCTGAGGTACCACTGTTTGCATTGGCAATGCCACAATCGGAACCTGTTTCTGATAAAAACTTTTCAACCTCACGCATATTTAAAGTGAAAACCGATGATGACAATCCCTGAGGTACCCCATTGTTCAACTCAATTGCCTCCTCAAATGTTTTGTATTTGATTAAGTAAACAATGGGTGCAAAAGTTTCTTCCTGCACCATTTCAAATTGGTTTTCCGCCTCAACTATAGCCGGAACCACATAATTACCATTCGGATACTTTTCGGCAGATAAAACCTTACCACCAAATACAATTTTTCCACCTTCCAGTTGAACCTTTTTCAAGGCATTTTCAAACACTTGAACCGAACCGGAATCAATAAGCGGTCCTATCAATGTATTCGCATCCAGAGGATTGCCAATTTTTACTTCCAATTGTTGGTAGGCATCAATCAATGCATTTTTTACTTTTTCATAAATACTTTCGTGAATAATAACCCTCCGGGTGGAAGTGCAGCGCTGCCCGGCAGTACCTACCGCACCAAAAACAATACTTGGAATTGCCATTTCCAGGTCGGCGTGTTGCGATACAATTACAGCATTGTTGCCTCCCAATTCCATAATGGTGCGCCCTAGCCTCTCTCCTATCAATGCACTGGCATGTTTCCCAACTTTAGTAGAACCTGTCAATGATATGAGTGGAATCCTTTTATCGGATAACATAATATCGCCAAATTCATTTGATGATCCAATAATTAGATTAAATACACCCTCAGGAACCTGATTGTCTTTTAAAACTTGGCCTATTATTTTATGGGTAGCAATGGCACACAAAGGAGTTTTTGAACTGGGTTTCCAAACCACCACATCACCAGCAATTGCCGCCAGCATGCTGTTCCATGCCCAAACCGCTACCGGAAAATTAAACGAAGTTATTACTCCCACAATCCCTAGCGGATGGTATTGGTCATACATACGGTGATTGCGTCGTTCGGAATGCATGGTAACGCCGTTTAGCAGCCGCGATTGACCCACGGCAAAGTCACAGATATCAATCATTTCCTGAACTTCGCCCAACCCCTCTTGGTAAATTTTCCCCATTTCAAGGGTGACCAATTTTGCTAAATCCAATTTATGCTCGCGCAAGGCAAGCCCAATCTGGCGAACCACTTCACCGCGCTCAGGAGCAGGAACTTCACGCCAAATTTTAAAAGCTTCGGTAGCTTTTTCCATTATTTCTTGATAATCGCTTTTTGTGCCGGAAACTACGCTACCAATTTTTTTATTATCGATGGGGGAAAAGGATTCCACAATAGTTCCATTAGCTGATACCCATTGGGTTCCGGTACAAATACCTGAGTTTACATCTTCAATGTTCAATTTTTTTAAAAGCTCTTTCATAGGGTTGATATAATTTCATCTGTTTACTCACCTAAAAATGGGTATTTAAAACTGTTATCGGGTAAAAAATTCTCTTTAATGGATCGGGGCGATGCCCAACGCAATAAGTTAATGGCCGAACCCGCTTTATCATTGGTGCCACTTCCTCTACCTCCTCCAAATGGCTGTTGGCCAACTACAGCACCGGTTGGCTTATCGTTAATGTAAAAATTACCGGCAGCGTGTTTTAAAATATGCATGGCTAAATCAATGGCTTCCCTATCTTTTGAAAGAATTGCCCCGGTTAGTGCATACATGGAAGTGTTATTAACCAGATGAAGTGTTTCTTCAAATTTATCGTCATCGTAAAGATAAATGGTTACTACCGGTCCAAAAATTTCCTCTTCCATGGTTTCTGAATGCGGATCGGTGGTAAGTATTACCGTTGGTTCAATAAAAAACCCGACTGTTTTATCATACGTTCCCCCAAAAATAATTTCATTGGCCGTATTTTTCCAAGCCCGTTCAATAAATCCTACAATGTTATCGAATGCTTTTTCATCAATTACAGCATTCACAAAGTTGCCAAAATTGTCGGGAACTCCCATTTTCATGGCATCCAAGTCACATTTTATTTCGTTGTAAATTTCTTTCCAACAGCTTTTAGGGATGTAAACCCGCGAAGCGGCAGAACATTTTTGCCCTTGGAATTCAAATCCTCCACGGGTAATAGCCGTAGCAACCTGACTGGGGCGTGCCGAATGATGCATCACCACAAAATTTTTCCCTCCTGTTTCGCCTACAATTCGGGGATACGATTTGTATTTGTGGATGTTCCCACCAATGGTTTTCCAGATGTCTTGAAAAACACCGGTAGAACCCGTAAAATGTACCCCGGCAAAATCGCGGTGATTGAAACACACATCAGAAGTATCTTTACCGGAAACATATACTAAATTGATAACGCCATCGGGCAAACCGGCTTCCATTAAAATATCCATGATTAATTTGGCTGAATATATTTGCCGTTCGGCCGGTTTCCAAACCACGGTATTTCCCATCATGGCGGGTGCAGTAGGCAAATTACCCCCTATTGATGTAAAATTAAAGGGAGTTATAGCCAGCACAAAACCTTCCAAAGGCCTTTGTTCAGTCCGGTTCCAGTTTTTTGCATTCGATTCCGGCTGAATGTCCATTATTTCAGTCATGTAACGCACATTGAAACGGAAAAAGTCAATCAATTCCGCCACGGCATCAATCTCACTCTGAAATGGATTTTTCGACTGGCCTACCATGGTAGCTGCATTCATCCGGTAACGATAAGGCCCTGCAATTAAGTTGGCCGCTTTTAAAAAGATGGAAGCTCTTGATTGCCAACTCATAGCTTCCCATTTATCTTTAGCAGCCAATGCTGCCTCAATGGCGTGCTCCAAATGCTCTTTTCCGCCTCGGTGGTAAAACCCAATTTTATGGTGCCTATTGTGAGGAGGAAAAATATCCACCTTGTTTGAAGTCCGTACTTCCTTGCCACCAATTATCATCGGAATTTCAGCCACACTGTTATTCATACAATCAATAGCGTTCTCAAGCTCCATACGTTCCTGTGTTCCAGGCGCATAACTTAAAATTGGCTCATTTTGTGCCGGGGGTACAATAAAAAAATTACTATCCATTTTTACTCTATTTAGATTCATTTTAAATTGCCTTTATAACCATTCATTTCATTTTTAGTTTTAATCCATTCATTAAAATTGAATTTTGAGACAAATTCAAAATTCAAAACAATCGTTATGCATTTATCTACCGTTCGCGAAAATAGTAGATTTTGTAACTGTAAAACAATGATTAATAGCGTAGAAGAATTATTCATGCCTTAATAACTAAATGTCAATGATTTACCTTACCTATTTTGCAAATGTTACTAAACATGCCTAATACAACCAAGAATTATTGAAGTCCAAAAGAGATTTCCTAATTTTGTTCAGAACCTTTAAAATGAATAAAAATGTTTAAAACAAACGAATATTTCGATGGTAGTGTTAAATCCATTGCCTTTGAAACTGAAAAAGGACCGGCAACTATTGGAGCCATGAAAGCGGGTGAATATGAGTTCGGGACGTCCACCGTTGAATATATGACCATAACCTCCGGCGAAATGGAAGTTCAACTTCCGGGTGAAACCTTATGGAATATCTATAAGCCTTACGAAACCTTTATTGTTGCAAAAAATGTTAAATTTAAAGTTAGGGTAAAAGCCGATACTTCGTATTTATGTCTTTATAAATAGGCGATGGCAGGACCAAAAGGCTCAAAATATTACAATGTTTTTCTTGATTATCATATTTTATTGAACCATCAGGAAAAAGGAAATTTAGTGGATGAATACAAATTCAGTTTATTGAAGCACATCCAAGAAACCGGTTCACTAAAAGCTGCGGCCGATAAATTGGGCGTGAGTTACCGGAAGGCATGGGGAAATGTTGAAGCAATTGAGCAAGGATTAGGATTCAAGTTATTGGATCGCAGCCGCGGAGGTGCTCATGGGGGAAAAACTAGCCTTACTCCTGAAGGAGAAAAACTACTTCAGGCATACCAAGAACTTAGGGTTGAATTCGATCAAGCCATCCATAAAATAACCAAATCATTTTTTCACAGCATCAACGAAATACCGAATGAATAAAAGCACTTCTGCTTTTTCTTGTTTCATACCCTTTAATTTATACCTAGTGTTCAAACTATATTTATTCAGAACCCGACAAAATGAATTTTCTGAAGAATCGAATTAAAATAAACCGGAATGAACTATCAGGGGCATTTGGCGATATTGGCACCGATTTGCCGCTAATTATTGCAATGCTTGCCGTTACTGATTTAAAGTCGTCAAGCATTTTGATAATATTTGGTGTGATGCAGATTCTGACTTCGTTTCTGTACGGAATACCCATGCCTGTTCAGCCATTGAAAGTGGTTGCCATGATTGTAATTACCCAAAAAATTTCAAGTGCAGTTATTTTTGGTGGTGGACTTGCCATTGGAATATTAATGTTGATATTAACAATCACCGGATTAATTACTTACCTAAACAAAGTAATACCAAAAACCGTTATCCGCGGAATACAATTAGGTTTGGGGTTACAACTTTGTTTATTGTCATTAAAAGACTACGTGCCAGCGGATAAATTTATAGGGTACATGGTAGCATTAATTGCATTTTCAATCGGACTTATTTTAATTGGAAATAAAAAATATCCACCCGCCATTTTTATTCTTTTTCTTGGTTTTTTGTATGCTTCTATTTCTAATTCATCTGTATTTCAATTAATTAGTTTCAACGTTCCTCAGTTTACCTTGCCAACAATAACCGTTGATAATATATTGACTGGGATGGTACTTTTGGCTTTGCCTCAAATACCCCTATCATTAGGCAATTCAATTTTTGCAACCAATCAACTGGTAAAAGATTATTTTCCTGAGAAACGGATAACCGTAAAAAAAATAGGATTTACCTATTCTGCCATGAATATAGTAAGTTCCTTGGTGGGTGGCATTCCAACATGCCATGGTTCAGGCGGTATTGCCGGGCATTATACTTTTGGAGGACGAACAGGAGGTTCAACACTTATTTACGGGACTTTTTATATTTTCATTGGATTATTCTTCAGCATGAATCCAACCCATATTTTCCAGATTTTTCCAAAACCCATTTTAGGAATCATACTTTTATTTGAAGGAATCGCCTTAATTCTATTATCAAAAGATATTATAACCAACAAAAAGAATTTTTTTATTGCCATTACGGTGGGTCTTATAGCCAATGGATTACCTTACGGGTACTTAATTGGTATGGTAGTAGGTACCATCTTATTCTATCTTCCGCAGGATTGGATATTAAAAAATTTTGGTAAACATTGATTTTTCACTTATTACATTATAAATAGATAAATTTCGCAGTTATTAGTAAAATCAAGGTTTTTATCCTGAATCAACCATTGGAGTAATCAATCGGTTTAAAGGAATAATATATTATACCCGCCCGGTTGGGATTTGAAGTAGTGGTTGATTGCGGTATATTGTTTTATGTTTCTATAAAAGCAGAATCAATCGCCGTAAATAACTTTGCCGAAGGGTAGTAAGTATGGCTTGCCTTTAACCCTTCATCTGTTAGGTTTATACCTGTCTAATTATATTACCCAATTACGGATTAAACCTTGGGTTTTTGTTTTTTGGCAATATTG
>DYQV01000698.1 GCA_020719105.1 Rikenella microfusus | reverse complement strand
AGTTTTCATCAAAAAAATGAAGTTCTTTTTTGTGTGGAAGGAAAATATCAGGGTGTTTTCGCAGGTGGTGAAACATGGTAGAAGTGCCACATTTCTGTGCGCCAATGATTATAAAATCAGGTGTTTTAAAGCTTTCCATATTTCAGGACTAAAATCATGAATGATAAGAATAACAGGAAAAATGTTCAAATCGTGCCAGTTCGTTTGCAACAATGTCAATTTCTTGGGCTGTCCAGGTAACATCCAGGCGGCTTTTGTGCGGATTTGGGTAAATCACTTTTTTGCAGTTTTCGATAAATCCTTCCGGCACATCCAGCCCGAGAAATCTGAATAGTGAAGTAATCGCCTCCTCAGGTTTTGCCAAAACCTCTTCATGATACATATCATGCCAATCCACGCCATTAATGGATTTTCGGATTTTAGCGGTTCGTTCGATGCGTTTTATAAATTTTTCGATGGCAATTTTAATGCTATCGGTGTTTGGATTTTGCGTTTTCCGAAAAAGGGTACTTATCATGTCGTAAGGATTTCGCATCACATGAATATATTTTACCGGTAAACCCATACTGTCGCCAACTGCATCAAATATTTCGGTCTTTTTCGAAAAAAATTTCGAGCTTCCCCCACCCTTTTTATCTCCAATAACCAGAAGTTGTTTAAATCGCCCGTTCCATTCACCGGGGATAGCGTAGGAATAATTGTTCCAGGTGCGGCCCTGCTGTGCAAATTTGAAAGCGTTAGAAACTATCATCGGAAAAATCTGCTCTTTAGAGAATCCTTTTTTCAACAATTTACCAACATGAAGTTCATGTGAAATAACTGCATTTGGGTGGGCGTCAATAATAGAGCCGACAAGACTATGACCGCTGTAGGGGTAGCCAATAAACATGCAGAAATATCTTAACGAGCCAAAAAAAGCCTCGTTCATTTCGATCTCATTCATGATTTGGTTTTATTAGTTGTTACGGCTTCAATTTTCTTTTGAAAGTGGTAAAATTTTAAAAATTCGGTGTACCAATTGTACCAAAGCCCGTAGGCCTTAATCCAGTTTAGGTTGCGCGATGAGGAGGCTAAAACTTCGGTAAAGTTCCACGGTTTAAATTTTGAATAAAAATGGATGATTTTAGCATCTTCAAAAGCCAGATCTTCTTTTTCACGGATAATCCGGGCGGCTCTTGCGCGGTAATTATAGCGGGTATCCAGTAAACTTATTCTACCATTAAAATACTGGTTGATAATCAATTCGTCGGTGTAGGTGAGATTATTCCCGCTCCACAATTCCGCAGAAATCAAATCAATCAGTCCCTGGTAATGGTTTTGGTTTAATAATTCCT
>DYQV01000697.1 GCA_020719105.1 Rikenella microfusus | reverse complement strand
TATGTGAATTAATAGGTAACAACTCTTTTGTTTTATAGAAGTTATAAAAGCCCTTAAATTTATTTTTAGGGGCTTTTTGCTTGATATTCGAGATTTTTTAGCTCACATCTACAAAAAACTAAACGGGCAGAAACATCGGAAGTTCTTGATCTAAAAATATTCCTTCGGGTGAAACCACCGCTTGCATGGCAATTACCTCTACCCCACTAATTATGGCAATTTGCAGTGCTTTAGTATATTCCGGATCAATATCGGTTGCTGGGCCAAATTTTGATACGTCAATCCGCTGAACTATGTAAAGCATAACCGCTCTATACCCTTGCTTTTTGGCTTCAATAAGAGAATGCAAATGTTTCTTTCCGCGGGTAGTAACGGCATCGGGGAACAAGGCAAATTCACCTTCTTTTAGGGTAACATTTTTAACCTCCACAAAACATTTCTCTCGGGCATTTTCGCAATACAAATCAAACCGGCTGTCGCCAAAAGTCACCTCTCTCTTAACAAAGGTATATCCGCTTAATTTTTTGATTTCATTGTTTTTGATGGCTTCAAAGGCCAGCAGATTAGGCCATGCAGTATTGATGCCCACCCATTTTCCACTGATGAGAATCATTTCCCAGGTAAACTTTGTTTTCCGGCTTAGGTCGGTAACCGGCGACAGATATACCTCGGCTCCATTTTCCAAACAGCTTTTCATGGTCCCCGAATTGGTGCAATGTGCCACTACAATACTACCGTTATCGAGTTTGATATCGGCCAAAAACCGTTTATATCGTTGAATGAGAGTTCCGTGAATTAACGGCAGTTGAAAATGCATTACCAGGTCATTTTTTCCCATCCCACCCTATCGAGAAACGATTGAATGGCATATTCCAGTTGGGTTAGGGTTTCCGGTGCACCATAATAATCTTTAACCTTTTTTTCCTTTCCCTGATGGGCAAAATAAACATATCGTGTAGGCAATTTACTTACAGTATCAGAATATTCGGTTTTGAATTTAAAAAAATCAGCATCAACAAACTCCTGAATAAGCTGATCGTATTCCGGTTGCGAAAGCGTTCGCATGTATTTACCGCTTTTATCGAGATTCTTTTTTGCTTCCAAAACCATTTGCCGGTTCGAGAACAGTTCGATGGAGTATTCCGGATCTAAGGCATTGTTTCCTGGGGTTTGATAATAGGCTATGGTTAATGTTGATTTATATCCCTCAACCCCGCTGTCTGCTGCCTTCTTGGTAACATGGCAACTACTTGTGGTTACCATGGTAAAAAGAAGAACCGCTCCAATCTGTTTCATTGCATCCAACTTTAAAATATTGTTTCAAAGATGCAGAATT
>DYQV01000696.1 GCA_020719105.1 Rikenella microfusus | reverse complement strand
AAAAACGAATTATGTTAAATTATAATAAAACGAATACAAAAACGATCCTATAAAAATACTATTGCATTTTAAAGCTATACGGAAAAAATTTTTGTAATAATTTGATTAAAAAAAATACATAAATACAATACAAAAAATGAAAGCAATTCTTTTTTTTGTCCTATTATTGGGTCTGACAATCTAAAACGAGGAGCTTATCGAAGTACTATTACATCAATTTTAATAATTTATAATAGATTGATAAAACAAGTTTCGGGCATTCTTTAATTGACACCATAGAACTTCAGCTCTCATCTGACTAAGGCGTGGACGAACTAATGGTAGTCCTTGACAAAATGCGCGACACAATGGACGCTAGCAAGGAGCAAGATGAAAAAGAGCATTAGTCCTTCTAAAAAGACTGCTCAAAGGATATTGACTACTATGAGCAAGAAATAGCACAGGCAATTGTAGTGATGGTAGATACCTAGAGAACATTGGACTAATCCTCTGAAGACGTTAAAGTGTTGGGCAGCCTTTTAGAGCAGCTTTATCAATAGTTGAAGCTTTATACTGATGCTTTGGAGAAATTGGATAAATAGAGGGCAGAGGAGGCTAAGGATTTCAAGGCTAGCATGGAAGAGCACGATATTACCACTACCGCAATTGAAGAGGCAAAGAGATACTTTGTTCAAATCCGAGGCGAGATTTCATTCCTTTAGACAAAAAAAAACATTATGGCATAGGTCTCCACCCACTTCCATAACTCTAAGGACATGGTCAAAACAAGGAGCTACAAGGCTTTGTTCCAGTTCCTTTCACAGATGAGCTCAAAGGCTCCATTTGATAATGCAGAAGTTGTAGCAAAAATATTAGAGCTTTGCAATAGAGTGCTTGAGAATATTGCAGCGTCCAGATAGGCTGAATCTGAGGCGGAAAACCAAAGGATTGGACTGTACTAGGATAAGAAGAGAATTTTAGATGAGTAAATTGGCAAGACTAATGCAAAAATCAATGCGATGGAGACACAAAAGAAGGCAATTGAAGAACATATGAGAATCATGGAAGGAATTCTGGCTGATTAAACTTCACGCAGAGATGAAAACACCAAGCTACTGAAAGCTAGATAAGCTGAATGCGATGGTGAAGTTGTTGAATACGGATAGCTCAGAGCTAAGAGGTATAGAATTTAATTTAATCTAATTATTTAGTTTGGAACAAAAGAACATCTGCGAAAAAATTATCACTTTGGTTTAGACCAATTTGGCTGTCATGAAATAGTATCTTAAAGAAAGGAGAGATGTTTCTGGAGTCAAAGTTAACCTAAATATTAAATGAGTATTAACCTAATGAAACCTT
>DYQV01000149.1 GCA_020719105.1 Rikenella microfusus | reverse complement strand
TAATTAAACCTTAAAAGTTGTATATCATGCAATTATAAATAGTAGCTTCAAAACAAACAATTTAGTTTAATGATTTTTATAGCTTTTTTTTCAACTCCGAAAATCGTGATTTGGGTTTTTTTGTTCAAAGTTTGATAATGCGGAAATAAAAAGCCAGACACTAATTAAATAGTGTCCGGCTCAGGATAAAGTTGAGACTTATTTAAATTTTACCCAAATTGAGCGATTTGCTATCACAAATCTGCTCAATCGACTGAACAATTGTAAGTTTTCACAATTTTTCGCTTCACTCAATTTGTGAAAAACAACAATTGCTATGTCGGTTCGCCGCGGCGAATAAGTAAAGCGCTTTTTCACTGCGCTCAAATCGCTCAACTTAGGTTTTAGTTTTTAACTACGGTGTATGTTGGATTAGCAACGTCTGTTAAAATTAACTGAATAGTATAATTGCCTGCCGCTGGAAGGGGAATATTAGCTCCATCTTGCTCTAATGATCCATCGTTACCATTATCTCCATAGTTAACAGTCCATGCATCATCTGCTCTAAATTTAAATTCTCCAGCCACTAAATCAGTTGTTAAAGTCCAAATGTTAGTCTTCCAATCCCATTCCATATCTAAATCAGGATGCCCCCATCCATTTGGAGTTGCTGTTCCAACTAATGCCCAATAATTGTCGGGTTCAGGGGGTGGAATTTCAGATGAGAAAGGAGTAATCTTATAGGTGAATACCTCAGTAGTATCTTTACCTTTTCCACTGTCAACAGATGAACGGATACGGAAGGCCACATCTGCAGCTACATTAGCAGTATAGCCTCTACTTAACAAGGCTTTATTCAATTTTAAAACCGTGGGTGAAAATTGTGTTTTTACTCCTGAATATAGAATTACGGGTTTCGAAAATGAGCTATCGATATGGTCGAATTCCAGTACATAATTTTTCACAGCACTTATCCCATAATCTACAGCCTGCCAGATAATTGTATCCCATATTTCAAGACCAATAGTATCTAGTTCCAATACAAAGCTACTGCCAGCGACTGGTTCAATTACATCTGGTTTGTTATATATAAAAGGTTGAAACGATAAATTAACAATTACCGAGTTGTAGGTTGAGTCAACAATTGGTTTATTAAGCGTGGTAACTACTCTCAATTCGAAATCGGTAGAAGTGCCCGAGGTAATTCCAAAATCCCATAGTTTTAGATTCATTTCCGCTACTGTAGTTGTGTAATTCAATTCAGCGGTATTAATCAATTCCAATGGTTTTTTAAATTCATTGCCGGCTATGTCTAGTTGGAGGGAATACTTTTTGGGTACTTGCAAGCCGAAATCAGCTTCGGACCAACTAAAAGTTTCAAGATTGGTTTCAGCATTAGCCAATAAAAGGGTCTGGTTGCTTCCTTCTGATGGCGTAATAATTGAAGCTGGAATAGCTTTGGAAATGTCAATGGTCTCAATTGTTTTATCATCTTCGCAGGCAAAGCCAATCCAAAGGCTAATCAAGGTAAAGAAAATTAATTTTATATTTTTCATCTTAAGCTAAATTAGTTGTTAATAATCACTGTTTTGCACCAAATTTGGATTGGCATTCAAATCGTTTGCCGGAATAGGGAATATGTTTCGGTGTGGCGATGTAGAAACCCCTGCTTTTGTAAAACCTTTCCATGCCCAGTTGTAATTACCTTCGGTAAATTTTCCGAACCTTATTAAATCGGTACGGCGGTGTCCTTCCCAAAGTAATTCACGGGATCTTTCGTCTAAAATAAAATCAAGGGTCAACTGAGTGCTGGTTATGTCACCTGAATTATTTCCATAAGCTCTCAGGCGCAAATCATTCATATAGTTTAATGCCTTAGCTGCATCACCTCCACCGCCGCGAACAAAAGCTTCTGCATACATTAAATAGGCGTCAGCCAAACGGAACATGGGAAAGTCGGTATCTACAAAATCCCTATCCTGGCCGGGAGTGCGAGCATTATCGCTGGCAACATTTAGGAATTTAGGTACCGCATATCCATCGGTAAAAAGAGTAACGTTCTTTATTTCCAAGTTTTGGCCTTCAGTGAAGAAAATAGCTCTACTATCTTGCGTTGTAGCGATATCACCAAATTTGGCCACCAGTTCTTTGGTAGTGCGCAAACCACCCCAACCGCCACCAACACCATATTTTAAAAGCATAGAATCGGTATTGGCTTTTCCATCTGGGCCGGCACCCATTAAACCGCCGATTGCAGCATGAACCAAAAGAGTGGTTCCTCCCCAAGACTGGGTTTTTAACCCATCATAAGCAATAGGGAAAATTATTTCATTGGAATTGTTGTTGTCGGTCATAAAAAGATGCTGAAAATTTGGCTCTAAGGTATAACCCGCATCAAAAACTTTATCAAGAGCAGCAATACAATCGGCATTTCTATCTTCGTCAATGTAAATACTGGCATTCAAATACAATTTTGCCAACAACATAAAGGCGGCAGCTTTATCGGCCCGGGCGTATTCGTTGGTGTGAGCTTCTTTTAAGTCATCACCTCCTGAGCCATCGGTAATGGCAATCAATTCATCTTCAATGTATTTGAATAAGAATTTGGCGTCTTTTTGCTTTGGAAAGAAATTTGCAATAGGGTCGTTTTCGGTAACAAAAGGCATATTACGGAATAAGTCCAATCCATGCCAATAGCTCAGTGCCCTTAAAAATCGAGCTTCGGCATGATAAGTAGCAAAAGTTTCGCGGTATTGATTTCCGATGCCTCTTTCATCTAATTTTGCAGGACTTGTGTTAAGTATGAACGTATTGCAAAGGGTAACCTGATACATAACCCGGTAATACATGGCACTAACAAACGGATCAGATGGGGTCCAGGTTTGATAGTGCAAATCTTTTATTGTTTGGTCGTTCCATCCAATTATAGCTTCATCGGTGGTTAATTCCTGATGGTACCAAAAATTCCGGAGATACACGCTAAAACCACCGTCAATTCCGCTAATATCAGCGCTTCCATCTCCGCCTTCATTACCACCAACGGCCAATCCCATATAGCATTTTGCCAAAACATTAATGTAGTTATTGGGGTCTTGGTAGAGTTTCTCTGTTGTTAGTATGTCTTCATCTAAGGTAACCGTATCCAAATCCTTCAAGCAGGAAGGTAAAAGTAACATGGATCCGGTGAAAAATAGCAGTAAAATATATCTCTTTTTCATAGTGTTTTTTTTTTAAATTAAAACTGTAAATTAACTCCTAGCATAAATACCCGGGGTCTTGGATAAATATTATTGTCAATTCCATTGCCAACTTCCGGATCCAATCCTTCGTATTTGGTAATTACAAACGCATTGCTTATGGTTCCGGTAACTATCAGACTTGTTTTATCGTTGATAAATTTATTGAAGCGATAGCTTAAGTTGATGTTGTCCATTCGGAAGAAAGAGGCATTTTTCACATAATAGTCGGAAAAATACTGTGGGGCATAGAAATTTGCATCAAACGCATCGGTAGTTACATTGGATAAATAGGGGCCTTCTGGCCGATACAACCGGCTTAATTCACCATTATTGGAACTTACATTGTTGTAAATATAGTTTCCAAACTGCGCCCTACCGGCAAAAGAAAAACTCCATTCTTTGTAATCAAAACGGGAATTTATGCCAAAATAGAAATCGGCATTGGGATCTTTAAAGTGATATTTATCTTCATCAGAAATCTCGCCATCATTATTTTTGTCAACATAGAGTCCTTCCACTGGGTTACCATTTAAATCATAAACTTGTTGGTAAACAAAAAATGAATTGGCAGGATAACCTACCGAATGGATTTGAATGTTTGATCCAACACCACCAGAAATACCCCCGGTATAAACTCCCAAGTAGCTAGGATCATCATAAGCCGTTAGTTTTGTAATTTCATTTTTATTGTAAGTTGCATTAAAGCCAATTTCCCAAAACAGATCGCTCTTGGATATTGGGCGGCCGGTGATGGAAAACTCAACACCTTTATTTTCTAAATCACCAATATTGGTAGTTAAATAGTTAGAAAAGTTGGTTCCTGCAGCAATAGGAGTGTTGTTGATTAAATCTTTTGATTTTTTATAATATACATCCAAACTTCCATAAATCCTTTCGTTCAAAAAACCGTAATCAATGGCTATATTGGTAGTAGAGGTTTCTTCCCATTTGATATTGGCATCATACGCACTTGGACGTGCAGCTTCATAATACGTATTTCCAAACAAGTAGGTGGCATTGGGTCGGCTAAACGAATAATTTGCTTGATAGGGATAATCGCTACTGGTTATTGCTTGTTGTCCAGTTACTCCCCACCCGGCTCTCAATTTTAACTGTGAGAATAAATCATTACTTTCAAGAAAACTCTCTTTTTTTAAATTCCATGCAAAAGCAACAGAAGGGAAAACCCCGCTTCGGTTTTCTTTTGAGAATCTTGAAGATTGATCGTTTCGAACCGTTACTGTGAGTAAATATCGATTTTTGAATTGATAATTCATGCGTCCAAAAAAGGAAAGCAGAACATATTCCGATGGCCAGTTTTTTGGAGTAGATAAAGTATCTTTGCTGCTATCAGAGCCATTGGTAAGAAATGTTTCATAACTCCAATCGTTACGGTAGAAGTTTTGATAGGAATAACCTCCCATAAAATCAAATTGGCTTTCATAGCTTTCTAATTCTTTATTATATTGTAAATAGAAATCCAATAGTTTGTTGGTTTTTTCTTGGGTATATTCCTTATAGCGGCCACTCCCACGATTTGCATCATAAGTCCAAGGTGCTAAAGAGTCAACAAATCTGGTGCCTTCGCTACTTGAGCCATCATATCCCAAATTCAGGTTAGCTTTCAACTCAGGTAAGAAATGAAATTTGTAGTCAAGTTGGATATTACCAATAAAACGCTTAACATCCGATTGATCATCGGTGTATTCTAATACTGCAACAGGATTCCTAGTGCCCTGCCCCCCTTTAGTCCATGACCAATAGGTAGAATCATTTTCGTAAACTGGTTTTGAAGGATCCATCTGAATAGCTGATCCAATTGCTCCCTCATCTGCGAATCTAGTATGGTTTAATGATCCTTTTGCATTTAGGTTAACTTTCAAGTAATCATCGAAAAATGTTGGATTCAAAGCTAAATTTGCAGATCCTCGCTTGACATTGCCAGTTTTGAGGTTGCCGTTTTGTCCAAAATAACCCAGTGACAAACGATAGGGAAGCGTTTTATAAGCTCCACTTAAACCAATATTGTGCTCTGTTCCAAAAGCATTTTCATATATTTCTTTTTGCCAGTCGGTATTTGCAGCACCCAATAAACTGGTAACTTTTGAGGTGTCCGTTGCATATTGTTTACTTGCATATTCTCTAACCTCTGTTCTGAATTCATTTCCATCCAGCACATCTAATGTTTTAGGAAGGGTATAATATGAAACATTTCCTTGATATTCAACCTTAAAAGGTGAACCTGCTTTTCCTTTCTTGGTTGTAATAATGATAACCCCGTTGGATGCCCTAGAACCATAAATGGCGGTGGCTGAGGCATCTTTAAGTACTGTCATCGACTCAATGTCGTTTGGGTTAATAGTGGACAACGGGTTTGCCAATCCACTAATCCCTGTATTGTCAACTGGAACTCCATCAATTACAATTAATGGATCGTTACTGGCATTCAGTGAAGCACCGCCACGAATGCGGATGGTTTGCCCGGAACCGGGTGCACCACCACCCGAAGTAATTTGAACTCCGGCAATTTTACCGGTAATCAACTGGTCAGGGGTGGCTAAAGCTCCTTTATTAAAATCTTCCGATTTAATGGCCACAACGGAACCCGTTGCATCCGACTTTTTTACGGTACCGTAACCAATTACTACCAACTCATCCAATGAGGTAATGTCCTCAATTAGGGTGAAATCCAACGTGGTGGTTTTACCGTCTTCAATTACAACGGTTTGTTCAATGTTTGCAAACCCTATAAATGAACTTAGGATAGTTTGCGTGCCTACGGGTACTTTCTGAATTAGATAGATTCCATCGATGTTAGTAATGGTTCCATTGGTTGTTCCTTTTACGACAACGTTTGCACCAATTAAGGGCTGACCATTTTCATCAACAATTTTTCCTTGCAAACTTCCGGATTGAGCATATAATGCAGCACCCGACAGCAGAAAAATAGCGAAAAGCGTAAGTATTTTTCTTACCATAATGTGTAAATTTAGTTTAGTTAGTTTGTTAATCTTTCCCTTTAATTGTTTGTATGTGAATTATAGCGAAACTAATGTACATTGCTAAGTTAATAAAAAAAACAGTTGAAATGGATGGTTGTTTATGC
>DYQV01000695.1 GCA_020719105.1 Rikenella microfusus | reverse complement strand
GGGTGTGGTTGTAATTTAATGTAATTTGTATTATCTTTGTACCAAATTAAATTGTACTATTGCCATGATAATAGAAAAAACATCAAATTCAATAATTATTCAAATTGAGATTCCAATAACCAGTTCCATGATTGCAACAGAGGAGAAAATCCAAACTGCTATAAATGAAGCAGGTCTTGAAGCAACAAGTTACGCTTTATCTCAATTTGATACAGATGGTTCTCCACTTCAAATAGGAAATATTCGTTACACTACCAAAGGGCAGATACCCAAAGCATATCAAACCCCTTATGGCGAATCATCACAACACAGACATGTATATCAAAACAGCAAAGGAGGAGCCACCTTTTGTCCCTTAGAAAATGATGCTCGAATAATTGCTGGCTCCACCCCAAAATTTGCCAAAATGGTTTCCAGTAAATATTCGGAGACTACTGCGACACGAGTGCAAACGGATTTGGAGGAGAATCATGGAAGATATATTTCGCGCTCCTTTATCCAAGACATAAGTGAGACAGTAGCAGTCGCCATCGAAAAAAAGCAAGAGAACTGGGAATTTACTATACCTGTTGAAACACAGGATGTTGCATGTATAGGAATTAGTTTAGATGGAACATGCATGTTTATTGTCGGTGAGGGATATAGGATAGCCATGGTTGGCTCAATATCTTTATACGATAAGGAAGGGGAACGACTTTACACAAGTTATACAGCATCTGCACCGGAATATGGAAAGGCAAAATTTCACGAGAGCTTTGAAAAAGAAATTAAAAAGATTCAAAATAGGTATCCCAACGCAGAAAGCGTAGGAATAGCAGATGGCGCAAAAGATAATTGGACTTATTTAGAGAAATATACTTCCTATCAAATACTAGATTATTTCCATGCCACCGAATACCTTGCTCTTGTTAAGGATATGGGATTTAAGCAAAAACAAGAAGGTAAGGTTTGGCTAGAAAAAGCGTGTCATAAGCTCAAACACGAGGAAGCAGGCGCAATAGAATTATTAGCAGATATAAAAAAATATCGAAATAAAAAAATAACTGATGCAAAAAAAGAAAAGATAGAAAGTGCGATTACCTATTTTGAAAATCATTTGCACCAAATGGAGTACAAAACATATCAAGATAAAAAGTTTCCGATAGGTTCAGGGGTGATAGAGGCAGCATGTAAAGTGGTGATAAAACAACGATTATGTAACTCGGGAATGAAATGGAAAGATGGTGGTGCAAAAGCAGTATTATGCTTGAGATGCTTAAATAAAAGTGATGGAAAATGGTCACAGGTATGGGATAAAATTAATAAATATGGGATTTAGATACATTAAATTACGGTCACACCC
>DYQV01000694.1 GCA_020719105.1 Rikenella microfusus | reverse complement strand
AAGTCGGTTTGGCAAGCAAGCTAATATGATTGTTTTTGATGATGATATAAATTTTTAGATGTTCGTTTCAAAAATAACAATTAAAAACTCATGAAGGTCAGAGATAGCGGAATGCCCGAGGAAGTTAGGTGGAATGGCTTTTTTGATACAGATTTAATTTTATCCAAATTGAATATTAATTCAAAAATTGCTGACTTAGTAGAAATTGGAAGTGGATACGGAACATTCACAATTTCCACAGCAAAGTTGATTCAGGGAAAATTATTCGCTTTCGATATTGAGGAAAAAATGATTGAGAATCTGAATCAGAAAATCCAAAACCAACAAACCAACAATATACGATTAGAAAAAAGAGACATTCTTGCTTATACAACAGAACTTCCAGACAATTCAATTGACTACGTGATGTTGTTTTTTACACCACGAATTGCCCTTGGAGTTTATTAACGAGACTTATCTGATTTTAAAACCCAAAGGAAAAATTGGAATCATTCATTGGAGAAGCGACATATCAACTCCAAGATGTCCCGATTTGAATATAAGACCAAAACCAGAACAAATTACAAGCTGGTTTGACAAACAAAAATTTCGCATAGTCAAACAACCATTTATTATTGAACCCTATCATTTTGGATTAATCATTTTAAAAATTTGAAAAACATGAAAAACATGAAAATCGGAATTATTCTCGAAACCAAAGAGTACGAAAAGGCATGGAACGCTTTTCGTTTTGCGGTTACAGCAAAGAAACAAGGTCACGATGTAAAACTTTTCCTTATGGGCGAAGCCGTTGAATGTGAAGGCTTAATCCACGAAAAATATAATGTGGACGAACAAATGAAAAAGTTTATTGAAGTTGGTGGCGAAATTTTGGCATGTGGTACATGCTTAAAATCACGTCAATTAGATATTTCAGAAACTTGTCCCATCTCAACCATGATTGATTGCGTGAATGTGGTAGTTTGGGCTGATAAAATGGTTACGTTCTAAAATAAAATAGTTGTTATTGTGATAAATATGATAGAGGAAATCCAATCATTTGTTTTACCAATCCAATAATGGCGGGTGTGCGTGGGAAAATCCGATGTGGGGGATTGGAGTAAAATCGCACCGTATCGTTTTCGTCAACATAAGTAATTTGTTGTATGTTATTTCTTTTCGAAGTGCTCAGTTTGTTTGAAAGCAAGTTCTAATGGGATGTTTTTAATTTTTGATTCTATCCAAACTGTAAAATCAAACACCCTTAATAATTGTAACTCAAACTTGCTACTTCTAATTTCTAAAAGTTCTGGCTCTGTCTTTGTCCAAATTGCGTTTCTCTCTTGCTTTGAAATACTATCGA
>DYQV01000148.1:4862-6344 GCA_020719105.1 Rikenella microfusus | reverse complement strand
AAGTATTTCGCCTGTGTAACTTCTAAAAACATGATCGTGTAGTTCAATGATTTACTTCTGTAGAATCTCTCTATAAAACCACAGAGGTCTTTTTCTGGCAAAATTACATATTTCTATCCGCTGTTGATTTCTCCTTCTTCCACCAAAAAAAAATCGTATTGATTCTTTCTCTAACCTACCTTTGCCCGAATTATATTAAAAACACACCTGCTATGACTTTTCCTGACATCATCGGAACTATCGGCGTAAGCCTGCTGTTGCTCGCCTTTTTCTTAAACTTATTCGGATTTATCAGCCAGGAAGGGAAAGTTTATATCCTGACGAATCTTTTGGGCGCGGCAATTGCCTGCTATGCATCGGTGCTCATCGGTTTTGTCCCGTTTGTCATTCTCGAAGGAACCTGGAGTTTTGTGGCTCTTTTAGCTTTGATGAGACTTCTTCTTAAAAAATCCAAAATCCAAAACACAAATCACAAATTCAGTCTTTGAAATTTGATGCTTGAAATTTGGGATTTGAAGTTTGGTGCTTGAGTTTTTAGTCATGTCTTAATGCTTTCACCGGATCAATCCTTGCCGCTCGTGTGGCCGGATACAACGCCGCTGCAAGGCTGATCAACAACGAAAAAGTAATGGCACCCAGAATCAGCCAAACCGGAAAATAGAATAGATTTATCGGGTCTTCGCCGGAGGGAAGGAATTGTGTGTTCATCACAAAAGTGGCAATCTTAGTAACAATCCAGCCGAGCACAAGTCCAAAAATAGCACCGATAAAGCCAATCACGGCGGCTTCAACAAAAAAAATCATCTTTATCTCGTTCTCGCTGCCGCCGATGGCTTTCATGATGCCAATTTCGCGGGTACGTTCCAGAATTGACATCACCATCGTATTGATAATCCCCAAACCAGCTACAATCAAGGCAATTGCCCCGATGGCACCAAGCAGCGAATCCAAAATAAGGAAAGCGCGTTTTATTTCATCAAGTTGATCTGAAATGGTAAAAACACCGACTTCCATTTCCTCAAGGGCTTTTTTTACTTCGTTCATCCGTTTCATGTCCGAAAGCCGCACATGGATTGATCCATAAGCCCCTTCTTTCTTTTTCTGGTCGAGTAAATCCCACACGCTCGAAAAACCAAGTTTTGGAATGGCTTCGGCAGTTTTTAACGGAATTATCAGATTCCCATTAAAAACACCCCGCCCAAATTCGCCTTGCCGTTTCAGGATTCCACAAATTTTTACTTCGGTGATGGTCTCCTCAAACGGCATTTCCGGGTTTTTCCGCATCATGCCTAAAAGTGCCATTGGAATTTTAGACTTGTTTACCGACATGGTAACCAGGCTGATTGTCTTGCCGATCAATGAGTCGGGGTGCATCAGTTTTACACCGGTAACCGAATCGGCATGGGTAAGCGCAATTTCGCTTCCCTTTTTCAGCAGTTTGATTTTTAACCTCGAACTCAGGGTTTCTTCACGGATAACCAC
>DYQV01000148.1:0-4762 GCA_020719105.1 Rikenella microfusus | reverse complement strand
GTGGTAAGCAGCGTGCGGAGTTTGGTGCGCCAGAGGTTCGAAAATGCCAGGATAATCATGTCGGTAAAATTCATAAAACCTCCGTTTTTGTAAGTTGGTCAACAATTTTCCCGTCTTTCATTTTGATGATTTGATCGGAAACAATTTCGGCGGTTTCGAGGTCGTGTGTTACCATGATGACGGTAAGATGATGGTTTTTATTGAGATCGCGGAGTATTTGGATAATTTCCCCGGAAGTTTCGCTGTCGAGGTTGCCGGTAGGTTCGTCGGCGAGCAGCACTTTTGGATTGTTGGCCAGGGCGCGGGCAATGGCCACACGCTGGTTTTCGCCACCCGAAAGCTCGTCGGGAGTGTGAGTCAGCCTGTTTCCAAGGCCAACCTGAGTCAGCAGATCAGTTGCTTTTTTACGACGAAGATTTCTCGGAACACCTCCAAAAATCAACGCAAGTTCAACATTTTCAAGAGCGTTCCGTGATTTCACCAAGTTGAACGATTGAAAAATCATTCCCACCGAAAACCGCCGGTGGTTGGCCAGTTCGCTGCGCGACATTTTTCGTAGGTCTTTACTGTCGAAAATGATGGTTCCCGCGCTGGCCGTGTCGAGGCCGCCAATCAGGTTGAGCAGCGTTGATTTTCCTGAGCCGGATTTCCCGACAATCGAGAAAAACTCGCCTTCATTAATTTCAAAAGTTACATCGTGGAGAGCCGGAATATCAACTTTACCTTTTTTGTAGGTTTTTGCCAGCCCGATTGTTTGAATGAGTGCCAAAATGATGGTTTTTTGTTAAGGATTAATTACGGAAAAACGGTGGTTTTATTACCAAAATAATCCATTAAATCTTTTATCCTAAAAGAAATAATCCACACAAATATTTGATTGCCTTTGAAATGGTGTTTTGAAATTTTAGAAATGGGGTATTTTCACGTCTCTTTTGTGGTGTATTATAAAAAAGACACAAGACAGCTAAAGGTATTTTCGTAATTTTGTGAAATAATAGATTTAGTAAACCAAATGGAAATTTACGGAACCGAAACACATAGAATAATTCACGGAGATGCGCTTTTAGCAATGAAGGAACTACCAGACAACTCTGTGGATTTGATTTTTGCAGATCCCCCGTATAATATTGGGAAAAATTTTAATGGACATAAAGATAGGTGGGCAACTGAAGAAGCTTATTTGACGTGGTGTTATGAGTGGCTTGACTTGTGTGTCAAAAAACTTACCCCAAACGGAACTTTTTATGTAATGACTGCAACCCAATTTATGCCATTTTTTGATATTTATCTTAGAAAAAAACTTGATGTTCTTTCACGAATTATTTGGTATTATGACAGTTCTGGTGTTCAAGCCAGGAATTACTATGGCTCAATGTACGAACCAATCCTTTTTTGCGTAAAAGACAGGGATAATTATACCTTCAATACATCTGAGATTTTAGTTGAAGCAAAAACAGGTGCCAAAAGAAAGCTAATAGATTATAGGAAGGCTGTTCCAACTATTTACAACTCCGAAAAAGTACCCGGTAATGTTTGGGAATTTGCTCGCGTCAGATACCGAATGAATGAATACGAAAATCATCCAACACAAAAACCAATAGCATTACTTGAAAGAATTATCAAAGCAAGTTCAAATGTTGGTGATTTAGTAATGGACCCTTTTTCGGGAACTTTTACTACATGTTTTGTTGCAAAAGAGTTGGGTAGAAGTTCAATTGGTATAGAATTGCAAGATGAATATGTTAAAATTGGATTACGTAGGCTGCAATTAGCAAAAGAATTTAAGGGTGAAAAATTAGAAAAAGAAATACGCACCTTTGAAATGGAAAAAATGGCAAGTGTTGGCAATTATAAATTATTTGAAGAACCCAATGGAACATACATTCACGGCGAGCATTAAAGCTATATTACAAAAGCATTTCAAAAACAGCGCCGATAGAATTTTTGAAAAAAGTCAGTTGATTCAGTACATTAACGAAAAAACACGTTCTGCAAACAAGGGGTCAAAAGCTCGTTCAAGTTTTGCAAATCTTTTTGCAATTTACGTGATTCTTGAAGATTACACGGCTAAAGAATTTAACAAAAAAGGTGATTATTCCAAATATGAAGGTGCTTTATTTAATAAACTATTTTCAAGACAAAGAGAAATGCCTTTTGGTGGAAGTTTACAAAATCACGCATTGAACAACCGTGTTAATTCAGAATTTCAAAAGTATTTTCCAAACTCTGATTTTATCCCGATTCTTCGAAATCTCGAAACAAAACGTTATTGGATAAATGAAAATTTATTAAAAATAAACGTCGGTAAATTTAAATATAACCTTGCTGAATCTATCCTTGAAATAATTGATGCCTACATTAAAACAAAACAAGATGCTTTTGAGCGGTTTGTAAAAACCTGTGAAGAACTTCAACTGGTTGAAAAATCTACGCCATCAAAGGTTCGGGAATTTATTGCCGGGCTTCTTGCACCTAACGTTGATGCCAGATTATTTGAAATTGTGAGTTTTTCGATTCTAAAATTCTACTATCATGACCAGAAGATTATTTGGGGGTTTGAAATTGATAAACTCGCAACCGAAAACCTAAAATTGTTTAAAACAGGAAGAACAAATGCTAACGATGGTGGAATTGACTTTGTAATGAAACCTCTTGGCAGATTTTTTCAGGTAACTGAAACCCTGGATTTCAAAAAATACTTTCTCGACATTGACAAGATTCAAAAATATCCCATAACATTTGTAATCAAATCGTTAGAAAGCGTCGAAACCCTCAAAGACAAGATTCGACAGAACGCAAATAAAACTTATGCCATTAATGCTATTGTCGAAAAGTATATGGACTGCATTGAAGAAGTGATTAACATTCCAATCCTTACCGAAAGATTTAAAGATACTATTAATCAAGGTTATCTTAAAAATATTCTTGACGAAATTGTGACACAAAGTAAAGTTGAGTTTGGCTTTGATGATGAATGAATGGGTTAAAAAGTCTTCATTTGATGAACCGCAGAGATATTAAAAAGTAAAAAACATCATTGGGCTTTCTGGTTAATATTTTTGGACCCAAAAAATGCTTTAAAATGAAGGCATGAATTTTTCATTTTACCCCCAAGATGTTACAAAGAATCAGATAATTTACCCCCAAGATGTTACAAGGAATGTGTAATTTTACCCCCAATCTATAACATTGGTATTGATTATTAGTAAATTATAAACCTATATATTCTCCCGATAGCTATCGGGATGCCTATTGTGGTTTAAATTAGACATGAATAGAATTTAATCACAACTGTCATGGCAAAAAAAATCAGAAAAGAAAGCAAAGAAAAAACCCCACGGCTTGGTCGCAAAGCATTGATGGCAGGCATCCTGAACCATTTTGCCGGGCTTCCTTTCGAGTCGTTCAATTACAAACAAATTGCCCACACCATGGGCGCGCTCGATAAAGCCGCCAAAAACATGGTTAACGATATCCTCGAAGACCTTGCCCTGACCGGCGACCTCATCGCGCTGCGACGCGGAAAATACCAGATCAATCCTGAAAAACTTTCCGAAATTACCCGCGCGGTGCCTTTTGTTACCGGAAAAGTTGACATGAAACAAACTGGCAAGGCTTACGTGATTACCAAAGAGCTTGAAGAAGATGTTTTTATTGCTTCAAACCACACGGGGCGGGCCATGCATGGCGACACCGTTAAAGTGTCGCTCTTCCCGAAACGTAAAAACCATAAAATCGAAGGCCAGATTATCGAAATTATTACCCGCGCTAAAACGCGGTTTGTGGGAACCATCGAGAAGAATCCAAAATTTGCCTTTCTCATCCCCGATAATCCAAACATGCCAACCGATATTTTTATCCCGCTCAGCGATCTTAAAAATGCAAAACATGGCGACAAGGTTGTGGTTAAGATGACCGAGTGGCCTGAACATTCGAAAAACCCGTTTGGTGAGGTCGAAGAAGTACTTGGTCGCCCGGGTGAAAATGAAGTGGAAATGAAGGCCATCCTTGCCGATCATGATTTTCCGCTTTCTTTCTCCAAAAAGGTTGAACAAGAAGCCCAAAAAGTGAAGAATGAAGTTTTGGCCAACGAGATCAAAAAGCGCCGCGATTTCCGCGATGTGCTCACGTTTACGATAGATCCCGTTGATGCCAAGGATTACGACGATGCAATTTCTTATAAAAAACTGGAAAATGGCAACCATGAGGTGGGCGTGCACATTGCCGATGTTTCGCATTACGTGCAGCCCGGCGGCGCCATTGACGAAGAAGCGTACAGCCGCGGAACCTCCATTTACCTGGTTGATCGCGTGATTCCGATGCTGCCGGAGGCTTTATCAAATTTTGTCTGTTCGCTTCGTCCGGATGAGGAGAAACTTTGCTTTGCCGCCATTTTTGAGATGGACGATGATGCTAAAATTCTGAATGAGTGGTTCGGAAAAACCGTGATCCGCTCCAACCGCCGTTTTGCTTACGAAGATGTCCAGAAAATTATCGAAGAAAAAACAGGCGAACTTTCTGATGAAATTGCCGTGTTGTACAAACTTTCGTCGAAGTTACGCGAAGAACGTTTCAAAAAAGGTTCCATCAATTTTAAAACCGAGGAGGTAAAATTTTATCTGGATGAAAAAGGAAAACCCACCGGCGTTTACGTAAAAGTCCAGAAGGAGGCCAACTGGCTGATTGAGGATTTTATGCTGCTGGCAAACCGCAAAGTTGCCGAACGTATTGGCCGCAAGCGTGGCACCACCGAACCAAAAAC
>DYQV01000147.1 GCA_020719105.1 Rikenella microfusus | reverse complement strand
TAGCTTAATCGTCAGGATTATTCATGAATAATCCGGGTTATATTTTAATTGGCTCAACCCAGTATTGATAACTTCTCATTTTTCCATCAACTTTCACATTCTCAATAAACACTTTAATAGGTATCATGAGGTAACCATTTTCTTCTAAATGGTTTTCACCGTAATTAATATCATTTTCTGAAAATAATCCTTTTGCAATCCAAACAAGAGTATGGTCGAGGAAATTTTTATATTCTTCCAGTTTTACAACTTGAATCTCTACCCCTTCAAGATTGGCCATGGTGATGGTGGTTTGACTAAAATCAACCGTTTTGTTTTCGGGTATTGAGAATGACCATTTAGGGAATATCAAATTGACAGGAACATAACCTTCCCAAGGATAAGCAATGTATTCAGGTGTGGGTATTGAATCATAAGAAACCCCATCAACGGTTAAGAGCGCTTCACTATTATCTGTAGCTCCATATCCAAATTCCGCTAATTTTGAATAAAGCATCCACCTCCGGTGCCCCACATAATAGTTACTTTCGCCAAAATCCCAAATAAAGGCAGTAATAAAAGCTGTAGAAGCAAAATTCTCAAAATCGGTAAAACCTAAACAAGATTTTGAACAACCGTTAAATGCAGATTCACTAAAGCATTTCATGTTGTTTGAGGGATTATGCGTGAGTTGGTTGTTTGCTTTAATAAGCAATGCGGCCGCTTGAGCCATTGAATTGAATTTTGGATTTAATTTAACGGGTTTTAAACCCGTAACGACTCTAAAAAAATTGATTCTATTTTCTGCTTTTGTATATATATCGCTACTGAGTGTTCCGCAATCACAATTTGACACATTTCCATTCCAAATCATCGTTTTAATCTCACTTGATAGGTATAATCTTTTATACAAATCAATAACCCGATTCTTGTCAAGGTCTTCTTTCCCCTGCGAAAATTCAGGAGTAGGGGCTTTAATGTCTGATTTTATAAAATAATCCCTTGTTAAAGTTTTATCTAAGGCAAAGAAAAATTCAAGTATTAGCTCTAACTTCTGTTTTAATTTCGGGTATTCTTTAATGGATTTATAAAATTCATCGGAAGGGTTAAATAGGTTTTCAGCAAAAGTATTAAAGTCGTTTTCAAAACTAGATGTTGCATATTCATTTAAGAACCCATTGCTATTATACTTAGAGTCGAAATCCTGTGAATCTGTCGAATCCTTCAGAGCTTGAACTCCGCCTTCTCCATAAGGTAAGGTATTAATTCTTGTCCAATTTTCTACGTTCAAAAAATCAGGATAATTCCTAAGTAAAATACTTGAAAATTCGTGGTGAAATGTTGTTTCAATGTAGTTGTCGGTATAGCCGGCATCAATACCTTCATTGGCGATGTAAACCATATCATCTGAATTGGTTCCACCATATTCTTGACCATAGAACTCAATGGTTTTTAGTAGATATACTCCTTTTAAATTGTTTTTTATTAATCCTATTGGATACTTATCAAGAGCATTGTTAATCACCTTAAAACTTCTTTCGAGTTCCAATGCATCCAACGAGACTGCTTTTGGAGCAATTTCATCTGTTTTCCAACCATCGGGAAAGATTTCTTCGTTTACCTCGCTATAAATAGGCACTCCCGTTCTTTCATTATACACTTGCGCATGTAAATGGCAGAGAATAATTGATAGAACAACAACTAATAATATTTTCTTTATTCGATTCATTGTATTTTTATTATAAAGTTAGGCTGTTTGTAAATCAAATCAAAAGGAATTGAAACATATTGAAATGGAAAAAATACGACAGGATGGGTTAGCCTGTTTTGGCATTTAGGAAAGTGACCTCCTAATCCTTAAACGCATACAAAAATATCTATTATCTTTGCCCAAAATTCAGAAAATGGCAGATACGCAAGAAACAACCACCCAACTGAAAGATTTGGGGGAATTTGGCTTGATAGAACGGTTAACAAAAGATATAAAACTTCAGCATTCTTCTTCAATTAAAGGAGTAGGCGACGATGCAGCGGTACTTGATTATTCCGGAAAGCAGATTGTAGTAACTACTGATTTGCTGGTTGAAGGGATTCACTTCGATTTAATTTATACCCCGCTCAAACATTTAGGTTACAAAGCCGTTGTGGTAAACCTTTCTGATGTGTATGCCATGAATGCCGTTCCCAAACAGATAACCGTTTCAATGGCAATCTCGGGTAAGTTTTCTATGGAAGCCGTTGAATTGTTGTATCAAGGAATTAAAAAAGCCTGTAATTTTTACAATATTGATTTAATTGGCGGCGACACCACTAGTTCTGTTACCGGGTTAACCATAAGCATCACGGCAATAGGTGAAGTGGAAAAAGGGAAAGCCGTTTACCGTAACACCGCCAAACCCGGTAATTTGATATGTGTTTCGGGTGATTTGGGAGCCGCTTATGCCGGACTGCTTTTGTTAAAGCGCGAGAAAGAGGTGTTTTTGGTAAATCCCAATTCGCAGCCCGATATGAGCACTTACGACTATGTGCTGGAACGCCAACTGAAACCCGAAGCGCGCAGAGATATTTTTGAAGCTTTGAAAAATGCCGGAATTACCCCAACAGCCATGATTGATATTTCCGATGGACTCTCTTCCGAAATTCTTCATATATGTAAACAATCGGGTTGCGGAGCTAAAATAAATGAAGGCTCATTACCCATTGATGTGCAAACGATTAATGTGGCAGAGGAATTGAACTTAGATCCTACCCTTTTAGCCATGAATGGGGGTGAGGATTATGAATTGCTGTTTACGGTTAATCCAAACGATGCCGAAAAATTGCAGGGTATTGCTGGAATCTCGGTAATAGGAGAAATTCTAGCCAAAGAGAAAGAAGTCCGGCTGTTTGGAAAAGGCGAAGGTAGCACCATTATTAAGGCACAAGGGTGGAATGCTTATCCTGAAAAGGAATAAAAAAAGCCGCACCAATTTGGGCGGCTTGAAGTTACTTCAATAAGTTTATTAGAACGTCCCCAAAGAAAAGTTTTGAGCCTTACGGGGGTTTACGCACATTACCGGAATACGGGCGGTATTGGCAATTATGAATTGTTCGCTGGCACCCATAACATAATCTAAAGTTCCAATGTTTTTAGTGGTCATAATCAGCATCATATCAGCTTCAATTTCCTTGGCATAATTAATGGTACCTTCGGCAAAATCACCAGATTTTGCAGCAGTAGCTATTTCGTAATCTACATTATATTTACTCAGATACTTGCGGGCAAAAGTAAGGTTTTGGTTCACTTTCTTAACCAAGCTATTATCGCTCACCTCCTGTTTAATAAAATGGATTTTTGCCTTAAAAATTTTACCAAAATAAATGGCCCAAATTAGTTTTTCCCTATTTTCGCTTTTAAAATTAACCGGAAAGACAATTTTATCGTAACTTATTTTTTCAGTTGGAGGATCCTGCACCACAATAAACGGAGCATAACAACTAACGATAACTTTGAGAGCCCAACTTCCGGTTAGTTTTTGCATACCCTTCATACCATGGGTACCCATGATTACCAGATTAATATCTTCGTTTTCTTTGGTATATTCACCAATGGTTGTAAAAATTGAACCTTCTTTTACTACGGTATTGATAGAAACACCAAACTTTTCTGATGATTGGGCAGCAATTTCATTAAGTTTGGCCAATGCTTCTTCAATTTCTTTGTCTTTTTTTACGATGTGCAACAAGGTAATGGTATTATCCAGCACTTTTGCCATTTTTACCGCATGAGCTAAAGCATTATCAGCTTTTTCGGTAAAATCCCAAGGCACAATGATTCGTTTTCCGGCTTCCATAAAAAAGGCATTTAGGTTATTGATCCAGTTAGGGTAAAGTAAAAATCAAATTTATGTAATTTTTTTAATTAAATCAATGGGTAACAAAAAACCCCAATAATTTAATGAAGGGGTTTCAATTTTTTTATACAACAAGGATTATAATTCAGCAAATTCACCGGATATAATACCTCTTTTTGAATTACTCACAAAATCGATTATTACATCCCGTTCAACGGAAACAGGCAGTTCTGCCGTTATAACTTCTATCGCTTGAGTTGTATTTAATCCTTTTTGGTAGATAGTACGATAGACATCCTGTATGGCATATATTTGTTCGTTGGTAAATTCCCTACGCCGCAACCCAACCGAATTTATTCCGGCAAAATTCAACGGATCGCGTCCGGCTTTTATGTAGGGAGGAATATCTTTCGCTATTTTTGAACCTCCCTGCACAATAACATGGGTGCCAATGTGAACAAATTGGTGAACCAAAATACCACCGCTTAAAATAGCATGGTCGTCAATATCCACTTCGCCGGCTATTTGGGTGGCGTTGCCAACAATTACATAATTTTTTATTCGGCAATCATGGGCCACATGCGAATAGGCCATTAGAAGGCAGTTTGAACCCACCTGGGTGGAACCTTTCGCCGAGGTACCCCGGTTAATGGTTGCACATTCGCGCACTGTGGTGTTGTCGCCAATAATTACTGTTGTTATTTCGCCAACAAACTTTAAATCCTGAGGGATGGCTCCAATTACGGCACCATGAAATATTCGGCAATTGTTACCTATTTTTGTATATTCTTTAATTACAGCATTAGCCCCAATCCAGCAGTTGTCGCCAATTTCAACATTTTTTTCGATAGTAACAAACGGTTCAATTACCACATTATTACCAATTTTTGCTTCCGGATGAACGTTCGTTAAAGGATATTCCATTTTTATTTTCGTTAGGTTCTTTATTCGGTTACTTCAGCAACTTTGTTTCGCACCAACTGAGCCATCATTTCGGCATCCATTACCAAGGTAGTGCCAACAAAAACTTGACCGCGCATGTGGGCAATTCCCCGACGGATGGGATCAATCAATTCCAATTTGAAAATCAGGGTATCGCCCGGAACCACTTTTTGTTTAAAGCGGACATTGTCTATCTTTAAGAAATAGGTTGACCATTCTTTGGGGTTTTCTAAATCTTTAAGTGCCAATATTCCTCCAACCTGAGCCATGGCCTCAATTTGTAAAACACCAGGCATTACCGGTTCTTCGGGAAAATGTCCCACAAAAAAACCTTCATTCATGGTAACACATTTTACTCCAACCACTGAATTTTCATCAAGATGAATGATTTTATCAACCAATAAAAAAGGAGGCCGGTGCGGCAATCTCTTCATTATTTCCTTAATATCCAGCAATGGAGCTTCATCGGGATTGTACCTAGGAGCCACCCCATTTTTCTGTTCAAACTTTACCGCTTGGCGGATTAGGTTAGCAAACTGAGTGTTTGCATAGTGACCGGGACGTTTGGCTATAATTTTGCCTTTTATTCTACGGCCAGCTAAAGCCAAATCACCCACTACATCAAGCAGTTTGTGACGCGCCGGTTCGTTAGAGTATTGAAGGCTGATGTTATTCAAGATTCCCCTCTTGGTTTGCAAATGGGGTTTGTTAAATAGGTCGGCTATGCGGTCGAATTCCTCTTGCGGATATTCGTTTTCAACAATTACAATGGCATTTTCTAAAGCGCCGCCTTTAATCAAGTTGTTTTTGAACAACGGTTCCAGTTCATGGAAAAAAGCAAAGGTCCGGCAACTGGCAATCTGCTCGCCAAATTCCGACAAATCGGTTAGGCTGGCATATTGGTGCCCCAACACTTTCGAATTAAAATCAATGAGCACATCCACACTGTATTTGTGGTCGGGGTAAGCAATTATTTCAATCCCTTTTTCCTCATTCACATACCGAACGTTTTCGTGAACCACAAAATATTCCCGTTCAAGTTCCTGCTCCACGGTTCCAGCTTCGGTAAGTATTTTAAAAAAGGTAATGGCACTTCCATCCATAATTGGGGTTTCGGGACCATTAATCTCAATCAACAAGTTGTCAATATCTAAGCTGTAAGCGGCTGCCAAAACATGTTCAATGGTCGAAACGCGGGCTTCGCCTTTTGCAATGGTTGTACCGCGGGAGGTATCAACCACGTTTTCGGCCAAAGCGGGAATTACGGGTTGATTGGGTAAATCAACCCGTTTAAATTTGTATCCGTGATCGGCCGGTGCGGATTTAAATGTCATGGTAACCTGGACTCCGGTATGAAGCCCCACACCCTGCATTGAAACCTCTTTTTGAATTGTTTTTTGCTTATCAGCCATAAGTGGTTTAATCTATGTGTACTAAAAGATAAATGAAACGTGCAAAAATATACTTTTTCCGGTAGATTACAAAAAGGCAGTTTTTTTTGTTCAGGGCAACCGCATTTAGAAATAAAAACAAAAACAGTCCACAAATTACACGAATTTTCACAAAAAAACTAGTAAAATCAACTTTAATTGATTTTAAA
>DYQV01000693.1 GCA_020719105.1 Rikenella microfusus | reverse complement strand
AATACCAAACATGAATGTTTCATTTTCTATATTTAAAAAAATTCACTGTTTTTAGATATATAATCAAAACATACTAATAAACAGCGCAATATTCAACACAGTAACTATGGCACCCAATCCATATAGGGTAATTTTTGCGGCCAGATTATTCTTGTATTTGCCCATTACTTTTTCCGATGATGTTAAATAGACCTGTAAAAAGATGGTGAAAGGCAATTGAATGCTTAGTATCATTTGTGAATAAATAAGACCTTTAAAAGGATTGGAAATTAGATAGATAATGCCTAATGCAATTAACAGTGATATGCCAACTCCCAATCGCGAGTGATTGTCCTTTATGTCGTAAGGTTCATTAAACATTCCTGAAAAGATACTACCCGCGGCCATTCCTGAGGTAATGGTAGATGCAATACCGGCAAATAAAAGTGCCACAGCAAAAACAACGGCAGCATGGTTTCCCAATAACGGAGCTAACAAATGGTTGGCTTGTTCTAATTCGGTAACCGGCGTTTGTGTTTTAAAAAATGTAGCAGCTGCCAACAGAATCATGGCGCTGTTAATTGCCCATCCCACCAGCATCGATAGCAGCGTATCCAAAAACTCAAACCGTAACTGCTTCTTTATGACATTTTCGTTTTCCAAATTCCATTGGCGGCTTTGAATCACCTCGGAATGCAGAAACAAGTTGTGGGGCATTACTACCGCTCCCAAAACGCTCATAATTACAATCATGGATCCATTTGGGAACGAAGGGGTTACCCAGCCTTGAATGGCTCCATTCCAATCAATATCAACCAAAGTTAGTTCGTAAAAGAACGAAAGGCCAATTACCGAAACAAAAGCAATAATCCATTTTTCAATTATTTTATAGGAATTGGAAACCAACATGATTAATACAAAAATAGTTACTAAAAGCGCCCCGGCCCGTATGGGGATTTGGAATAGCATCTTTAGGGCAATGGCTCCCCCCAAAATTTCGGCCAGCGAGGTGGAAATGGAGGCTAACATGGCCGATGAAAGAAGCATTTTTGAGTATTTTGGCTTTAAATGGATGGTGGCAGCCTCAGAAAGACAAAGGCCAGTGGCAATACCTAAATGAGCCACATTGTGCTGCAAAAAAATTAGCATAATGGTCGATAACGTAACCATCCATAAAAGGGCATACCCATAATTGGCACCAGCGGCAAGATTCGATGCCCAATTTCCCGGGTCAATAAAACCAACGGTTACCAAAAGTCCGGGACCGATGTATTTAAAGATATCTAACCCACCATAACGCGGACGATAGCTTTTATTATCTATATTTTTAAATAGCGGAAACATCTTTTTAAATCATTAGTTCATT
>DYQV01000146.1 GCA_020719105.1 Rikenella microfusus | reverse complement strand
ATAAACTGCTTTAGTTTTAAAACAGAACCCTGCACCGATGGAAGCAGAATGATTTTTGACTTCCACCACTTGTTGATGAAGTCATGGGTATGCACTTCGTCGGGCATTGACCAGTAAATAAGCACCGTTTTCGCCTTTTTAAAATCGGGATTGGATTCTAAACGAGCCATAATTTTTTCCGATTTTTCAAGCCGCAATCCCTCCAACAATTGCTGTTTCAATTGCCTTATGTGAATGCGGAGTTCTCTTTTATCTGTAACCATTATTGAATCAGCAATTTCTGGGTATATAGTTTCTTTTGTCCATCATATACCGATATCAGATAAGTTCCTTTTAGCAGGCTGGAAGTATTAATCTTATTTTCAACAGTTGGAACAACCGTTTGAGTAAATAGTATCTTACCTGATATTTCAGCAATAGTCAGTATTGAACCATTTGAAAAGTCAGCACTTTTAACAATTACATAATTTTTAGCCGGATTTGGATAGATGTCCATAGAAATTTTTTGCTCGGGAACGTGTATAATGACTTCCTTATATTTTTTAATAATTGGCTCCAATTCCAACGTCATTAAAGAGCGGGCAAATGTACCGGCCACCAGTAGGTGATTGGTATCGTCGTAAGCTAAATCGTAAACAGGTATCACCGGCATTCCGGTTCCGGTCCGTTCCCAAGTTTGTCCTTTGGTTAGGGTGTGATAAATTCCGCCATCGGTAGCTACAAAAACAACCGAATCATGGTATCCTTTTAAAACAACAATACTGTTAATGGCTAACTGAGGCAGATTTCCCGAAATGTCTTTAAAGGTTTGTCCCAGGTTTTCGGAAAGATGAAGGTGAGGTATATTTTCGTTGGCTTTATAGCCCGAATGCGAAACAAAAAGACTTTCCTTTGAATTGGGACTGAATCGCACACAAGTTACATACCTTTGGGGAAGTCCTGCTGAAATATCCCGCCAACTTATAGAATCAAAAAGATGAACTTTTCCATCGCTGCTGCCACAAGCTACCAAACTATCAGTAAGCGGTGAAGCATCGATGGCCGAAATAATGTGATATTTATTATCCGTTCCATCGGTTAAATCATCGCTAATAGGCTCCCAATCTCCGGTTGGGGAATCTACATTTCTATAAATCCGGTAGGTACCGGTATAAATAATTTTTGAATTTATTTTACTCATACAAATGGGCATATCCCACGAACGACGATCGCTTTCATCCAGTCCATTTTCAAAAAAATCCCATTCATATTCCCCGTCTTTATCGATTACATAATACAACCCACCATTTTGTG
The DNA here is from genome assembly GCA_020719105.1 of Rikenella microfusus. Lineage (GTDB taxonomy): Bacteria > Bacteroidota > Bacteroidia > Bacteroidales > SZUA-534 > GWE2-40-63. Next base: position 5,066 of record DYQV01000146.1, on the reverse strand, counting down.
TTTCTACATAAATGAGCTCCGGCCGTTTTGGATCAAAAAGCGGTTGGAATCCATCACCCACAAAAAGCCTTTTCCAATTTACGCTATCTGATTTTTGGCCATAACTTGTTCCATTATCCTGAGCACCTCCGCAATAAAAGTCATTTTTATTTGGGTCAACAGCCACCCTGTAAAATTGTGTATTGGGAATGTTTTCAATATCATTCCAATTCAAACCCCCATCGGTACTTTTATACAACCCCCCATCGGTAGATAGTAAAAGAGTTAAACTGTCGATAAAAACCAAATCGTGCTTATCGGCGTGCACTTCGTATGTGTTCCAAGGCGGCGTAGCAAGCTCAAAACTGGCTCCTCCATTGTCGCTACGTGACAAATCGACTCCCAAAATAAATACTTGATTTTTGTTGTATGGGTTAACCCGGATTTTTCCAAAATACCACCCAAAACCACCTAATATTTCTTCAGTATAAGTAGCTTCTAACTTTTGCCAATTAGAACCAAAATTTACTGATTTAAAAATCCCGGACGTTTCAAAACTAGTGGCATCAATAAACTGCGCCACAACCTCAAGAGTATCTTGAAGCGAAAGAGTCAACCCAATGCGCGAAGATTCAACCGTTGGCAAATCAACAGATAGCGTATCCCAGTTTGCGCCTCCATCATAAGTGCGGTATATTTTACTATGAGGCCCGGAAACAATGCTTTCATTGTAGTTCCTGATGCGATCCCATCCTGCCACAATCAATGTATCTGGACTTTGTGGCACCATAACCATGTCAATTATTCCAGCCTCTTCCGACAGAAACAGAACTTTGTTCCATGAGGTTCCTCCATCCGTACTTTTATATAATCCACGATTGGCATCCCGGATAAAAGGGATTCCCATGGTTGAAGCATAAACAATGTTGGGATTTATTGGATTGACTGCAATTTTGCTAACAATTCCAGTCTGTTCCAATCCAAGATGTTCCCATGTTTGTCCTGCATCGGTACTTTTATAAATTCCATCGCCCACCCAAGGATATCCTGAAACATTCGGATCGCCGGTTCCTACAAACAAGGTGTTGGTATCGGCAGGGCTTACCACAATGCAACTTATAGCAAGGTAGGCTTGTTCATCAAAAATTGGGAACCAGCTTGTCCCCCCATCGGTAGTTTTGAAAATTCCACCGCATACACTTCCCACATAAATAATTTGGCCGTTTCCCGGATTGTGTGCAATGGTATTAATTCGTCCGCCAATGTTGTAAGGTCCTTGTGTGACCCACTTGGGAATTGATTCCCCTCTTTTTTGAGTTTGGTTTTTCACCCGGGTTGCCTCTTTTCGAATATGCTTTTGATAAGCTTTGGCACCCGTTTCAAAATCGGGGTAATTCCGCATGAATTGATACTCCTCAAAAGGTTTTAGTTTTGGCAAAAGAACCTGTTTGTGTTTAGTAAAGAGAATTCCTAAAACAATTGATATGATAAGGATCAATAATGGAATAAGAAGGATTTTTTTCACGAGTAACAACTTTGTTAAGCAAGTAAATATAATGGTTTTATTAGGTGCTGTTGAATAAACTCCTTACGGCTTATACTTCGACTTATTCAAGATTACCTGATAATTTTGGTCCTCCATTAATTGTGGCAGCGTAACCTCCGAATGTTCCTTAAGGTAGGCATTCACTATTTGGTAACCCAACCATTGACCGGTTCGGGCAGGCGATTCATTCGAAAAAGTGGAGGTAAATGGGCCATCATCGATATATCGCTTTTTCTCTTTATAACTCGAATTGAATAGCAGCTTGTTTTCAATCAAATACAGCCACATAAACTTTTCGTTCTTTTGGCACCACCTGATTTTTTCCTGTGTATATCCCCATTTCAAAGTATCGGCCGTTTCGGGCAGCATGGCATCAACAAATACATGTATTTTTCCATAATAAAGCATTTGACTGAGAAGATCGTCCTTTTCACCTGAAAAGGGAAATTCTGTCAATGCCAAGGCCATCACCACATCGGCGGGTATCTTTTGTGGGTGCATATTCTCACTCAGGTACTGTGGAGTGCGCAACATGCTATAAAACTTTGAATCAGGTCCTAAATATTTATCCAAATTGATGCTAATATAAGCCGAATCGACCACAATGGATTGGTTAAAACCTGAAACGTGGGTGTAAATATTGGGGATTTTTTTATCCGGAAAATGATAATAGTAGCGCTTAAATGCGTCAATAAGCTCATCTTTAAAGGGCAATTCACTATATTTTAGCTGAACATCGGCATAAGCATCGGCAATGTATGGATCGGTAAGAAAATATTTCAATTTTTTGGCATAATCCATCTGATTGGTGCCTCCAATTTTGATGATTTGCTGATTGTATGCCTCAAAAAAATTGCCATATTTCTGCTCCCAGTTAGGCACCATTTGCCAAATACTATCTGGATTGACTGAAAACAGATCCACATCGAACCGTTGGTATTGCTGCGAAATTTCAATGTTTGAAATATCAATATCCCATGGTTTGCGCGAACAACTTTGCCACAAAAGAGACAAAAGTACCAAGCTAATAATTCCGTATGATTTCATGATATGTAAGTTTTCCAATGTTATGCACAAATATAAACAGGCTTGTCGAAATTATTTATCTTTACGACAGTTTTTAAAGCCCGATTTACAATTTAATAAAAGTGAATATGTTGAAAAATCTATGTGTTGCTTTATTTATGGTAATAATTCCCTTTACCCTATACTCCCAAGGAATACGAATGGGATTAAGCTTTAGTCCTCATGCTTCATGGATGAAATCCGATGTGGAAACGGTTAAATCCGATGGGGCAACCCTGGGTTTTAGCTTTGGACTGCAATCCGATTTCTTTTTTGCAGAACGCTACAGCCTTTCCACTGGGTTGTTGATCAGTAATACGGGTGGAACACTGATTTACAGCGACACCATTGATTTTACTACTAATACTTCTACAAAAACACTTTTTCCCGGTTCACTGATAAAATACAAACTTCAATACATCGAAGTACCGTTGTCGTTCCGCATGGAATCAAACCAAATAGGCTATTTTGTTTATTACGCTCAATTTGGGATAACCAACCAATTCCTCATTGGTGCATCGGCCGATATTGAAGCGGAAACAGAAAGTGGAGCTTTTTCAGTGACCGGAGCAGGATGTAAAGAAGAAGTAAGTTTTTACAATCTTGGATACAACATTGGCACCGGTTTCAACTACTTTTTTTCGAAAAATACGGCCCTTACAGTTGGCATAATTTATAACAACGGTTTCATAGATGCCACCTCAAACTCAGGCAAAAAAGTAAACGACAATGTATTGTTACACAGTTTGGTCTTGAAAATTGGGGTGCTGTTTTAAACAAACATAATTTAATAATCGTATATCATTAAACTTCTTTTTTAATGAAAGTTGCACTAGCCCAACTTAATTTTCATGTAGGGAATTTTGAATCGAATACTGCAAAAATAATAACTGCCATTTCCCAATCTAAAAAGCAAGGTGCCGATTTGGTGGTTTTCTCCGAACTTTCAATATGTGGCTATCCACCGCACGATTTATTGGAACAGCACGATTTTATTGTCCGATGCGAAGAAACCGTGAAATCAATTGCTTTGCACTGCGTTGACATTGCCGCAATAGTTGGCGTGCCTACCATAAATCCTGAAACAAAAGGAAAAAAGCTCCACAATTCAGCATGTTTACTCGCTAATGGGCAGGTTATAGAAACCCGCCACAAAACCTTGCTCCCTACCTACGACATTTTCGATGAATACCGATATTTTGAGCCAAACGAGCTATATCAATTAATTGAATGGAAGGGTGAAAAATTTGCCCTAACCATTTGCGAAGACCTTTGGGACAAGCAACCATCGGCTTATATTACGGCCAAAGGGGCTTTGTACAAAAAATCGCCCATGACAGAATTGGCAAAGCTCAATCCCGAATATGTCATCAATATAGCCGCTTCGCCGTTTTCATACAACCAGGGCAAAGTAAGGGTTCAGGTTTTGCAGGAAAATGCCGTCAAATTCAAGTTGCCTGTTATTTATGTGAACCAAACCGGCGGCAATACCGAACTCATTTTTGATGGCGATTCCATGGCTTTGGATGCACAAGGACGAGTGGTGGAAAAGTGCGGCATTTTTACCGGAAACCTGAAGATAATTGATACCCGACAACTCATGCAGGGAAAATACACTCCATTGCAAAAAGAATCCGTTGACTATATCGCACAAATACATGAGGCCCTTATAATTGGAATCCGTGATTATATGGGAAAAATGAATTTCAAAAAAGCCACCCTTGGATTGAGCGGTGGAATTGATTCAGCGGTTACTCTGGTGTTAGCTGCCGAGGCATTGGGAGCTGAAAACCTAAAAGTGTTACTGATGCCTTCAAAATTTTCGTCGGACCATTCCATTAAAGATGCCGTAGATTTAGCCCAAAACCTGGGAATTGATTACCATCTGGTTCCCATTCAACCCATGGTGGATTCTATGAATGAAGGCATGTCACAAATCTTTGAAGGTTTGCCAGCCGATGTTACCGAAGAGAACATCCAAGCCAGGGTTCGCGGAACGTTGCTCATGGCGTTGTCGAATAAACTGGGGCATATTTTGCTCAACACCAGCAACAAAAGTGAGGCCGCTGTGGGTTACGGAACTTTATATGGTGATATGAACGGCGGATTGAGTGTGTTGGGTGATGTTTACAAAACCGATGTGTTGAAATTGGCCCGATACATTAATCGGGATAAGGAAATAATCCCGATTAATACTATCCTTAAACCACCATCAGCCGAGCTGCGTCCCGATCAAAAAGATTCCGATTCATTACCTGAATACGATTTGCTGGATGCCATACTTTTACAGTACATTGAACAAAAGCTGAGTGCCTCTGAAATTATTGCTATGGGTTTTGACGCTACGATAGTCAATAAAGTGCTTCGGTTGGTGAATATGAATGAGTATAAACGGGTTCAGGCACCGCCTACCCTTCGCATCTCATCGAAAGCCTTTGGTTTTGGGCGTAGGATGCCTTTGGTGGCAAAGTTTTAA
>DYQV01000145.1 GCA_020719105.1 Rikenella microfusus | reverse complement strand
TAAAACTATTCAATTGTTACGCTCAACTATAAATCCACAGTAAGGTCTTTACTTATCGTTAACATCCTATCAATTAGCTTAATAATTAAATATTATGGGTGTATTGGTAAATTTATTCAAATGCTTTGCGTATATTTGCAGCCCAAAATGCATTTATAAATCATAAATAAAGGTTTTTTTCGTTTTTATAAAAACCTAATTTGAAAGCAGTATGTCAAAAATGAAGATTAAATTTATTGTATTAGGTATTGCAGTTACTTTTCTTACTTCGTGCAGTGAATATCAAAAAGTATTAAAAAGCTCCGATTATAACCTAAAATATGAAAAAGCTTTGGTTTATTATGAAAAGGGAGATTATTACAGGGCACAATCCCTGTTTGATGAATTGGTTTCTATTTTTAAAGGAAGCGATAAATCGGAAAAAATATTGTTTTATTATGCCAATTGTCATTATAAGCAAAAAGATTACATTTTAGGTGCGTACTATTTTGAGAATTTTGCAAAAACTTTTCCGTATAGTGAGTTTACTGAAGAAGCAACTTATACATCGGCTTATTGCTATTATTTAAATTCTCCCCGCTACAGTTTGGATCAGGCCGATACTTACAAAGCCATTGATGCCATGCAACTTTTTATTAATAAATATCAGGGAAGCAATTATATTACCGAAGCAAATGAAATTATTGAAAAGCTCAGGACAAAACTTGAGAAAAAGTCGTATGAAAATGCAAAATTATATTACAAAATTGGCGATTATCAATCGGCTGCCGTAGCATTGCATATTAGCATTAAAGAATTTCCGGATACTAAATACCGGGAAGAATTATTATATTTAATAGTAAAAACGAATTTTTTATTGGCGGAGAACAGCGTTCGCGAAAAGCAAGGCGAACGGTATCAGAATACCATTACTGAATATTACTCTTTTATTGATGAATTTCCAACCTCGGAATACACCAATGAGATTGAAAAAATGTACACCATATCGGTTAATCAAATTAAAACTTTATAACAATGGATTACAAAAAAAGCAATGCACCTGTTAGCACAATTACCAGGGATTTGAGAGAAATTGAGAAAGAAACCGGAAATATTTACGAAAGCATAGTGGCTATTTCAAGAAGGTCGAACCAGATAAGTGTTGAAATTAAAGAAGAACTGAGTCGTAAATTGGAAGAATTTGCATCCTTTACCGACAATTTGGAAGAAGTTTTTGAAAACCGCGAGCAAATTGAAATATCAAAATACTACGAAAGGTTACCAAAGTCAACTGCCATTGCAATTGATGAGTTTGTTGAGGGAAATGTTTATCACAGAATTCCAGAAGATGATGTTTTAAACATTTCAAAGGAGTAACCCTTTGAAACATGTTAACTGATAAACATATTATTTTGGGAGTAACCGGGGGGATAGCTGCTTACAAAGCAGCATATCTTACCCGTTTGTTTGTTAAAAAGGGGGCTCATGTAAAAATAATTATGACTCCTTTAGCCAAGGAATTTATTACCCCTTTAACCTTAGCAACGCTGTCAAAAAATCCCATATTGGTTGATTTTTTTAATCCCGAAAATGGTGATTGGAACAGTCATGTTGATTTAGGACTTTGGGCTGATGCAATGGTTATTGCCCCAGCTACAGCAAATACCATGGGGAAAATGGCTCATGGGATAGCTGACAATTTATTGTTGACTACCTTTCTTTCGGCCCGTTGTCCTGTATTTTTGGCTCCGGCCATGGATTTGGATATGTATCAGCATCCGGCAACGATTAAAAATATGGAAATTCTAAAATCGTTTGGCAATTATTTAATTGAGCCAGAGGTTGGAGAATTGGCCAGTGGTTTGGTTGGTAAAGGTAGAATGGCTGAGCCTGAAACTATTGTTGATACCCTTGAAAAATATTTTAATTCAACTCATGATTTTGCCGGCAAGCAATTAATGATAACCGCCGGACCAACTCATGAAATGATTGATCCGGTTCGCTTTATTGGGAATTATTCATCAGGAAAAATGGGATATGCCCTTGCCGAAGAACTGGCTGAACGTGGAGCTAAAGTTACCTTGATTTCAGGAGCAGTTGCCATTAAACCAATTCACAAAAACATTCAATTAATACCAGTTAAATCAGCCCAACAAATGCTTGAAGCTTGCCAATTGAATTTTGAAAATCAGGATGCAGGTATTATGGTTGCTGCTGTAGCCGATTACACACCTAAGGACGTATCAAGTCAAAAGATTAAGAAAAAGGATGAGGTTCTTTTCCTGGAGCTTAAACAAACTGCTGATATTGCAGCAACATTGGGAAAGCAAAAAAAACTGAATCAATTATTAATTGGTTTTGCTTTAGAAACAAGCAACGAAATTGAAAATGCTAAGGAAAAACTTGAAAAGAAGAACTTCGACTTTATAGTGCTAAATTCAATGAACGATGAAGGTTCCGGTTTTCAATCGGATGATAATAAAATAACCATCATAACACGAAAACAAGAGATAAAAACGTTTGATTTAAAGCCTAAAAAATTAGTGGCCAAAGATATTGCTGATGAAATTATATTGGCTTTCAAGAATCTGAAATAATATAGAATCTTTAACATGCTCAGGAATTCCCATATTAAAATTGTTGTACTTCTTCTTGCGGTTTTATTTTTGGTGCCAAACCCAATCCGTTCACAAGAGCTCAATTGTAGGATTCAAGTTAATTCCACCCAAATACCAGGTACCAATAAATCAGTTTTTGAGGCATTGCAAAAATCGTTATTTGAATTTCTAAATAACCGGAGTTGGACTAAAAATGTATATACCACCGAAGAGCGAATTGAATGCAACATGATGCTTAACTTAACCAAACAAATTTCGGCTGATGAATTTGAGGGAACTCTTCAAGTAAATTCAAGTCGTCCTGTTTTCAGCACTGGGTATTCGTCGCCTTTATTCATTATTAACGATAAGAAAGTAAAATTCAGGTATGCCGAAGGGGAGGCACTCGATTTTAACGAAACTACGCACAATGAGCTTACCTCATTAATGGCTTTTTATGTTTACGTGGTGTTGGCTTACGATTATGATACCTTTTCGCCCATGGGCGGAACTGAATATTTTCAAACAGCAGAAAAAATTGTAAGTACGGCTCAAAGCTCCACATCAACAGGATGGAAGGCTTTTGAAGATCGTAAAAACAGATATTGGCTGATTGAAAATAATTTGAATCAAATATATGCACCCATACGTAATTATTCCTACACGTATCATAGAAAAGGTTTGGATGAAATGAGTAAAAATGTGGCTGATGCCCGGGCTAAAGTGGTGGAGGGATTGCAGGATTTATTAAAGGTTCACCGTTCAAAACCAAATTCTTTTGTGATGCAACTTTTTTTTGATTCTAAAAGTGACGAGATGATTAAACTTTTTTCGGAATCACCCAGCAGCGAAGGGATGAGGGCCTATAACTTACTTAAAGAGATAGATGCTGCCAATGCTGCCAAATATCAGAAAATTGTTAAAAAGAACTAGTTTTAATACCTCGCTGTCAAAATTGTTAATTAAATTTCAATTTGTAGCAATCTCCAAATCCGATTCATTGAATTATTCGTATTTTTATAGCTCCAAAACATAAAATTCAGGTATGCTTAAATCATTGAGGGTTCAGAATTACGCACTGATTCAGCAATTAGAAATTGAGTTTGAGAAGGATTTCTCAACCCTTACCGGCGAAACAGGAGCCGGGAAATCAATTCTTCTGGGAGCCTTATCATTGGTGCTTGGTTCGCGTGCCGATTCCTCATCAATAAGCATACAAAGCGATAAATGTATTGTTGAGGCCATTTTTGATATTCATTCCTATAACTTAGAATCCTTTTTTAAAGAGAATGACCTTGATTTTGAGAACGAAACTGTAATCCGGAGAGAAATATTGAATACAGGCAAATCAAGGGCATTTGTAAACGATACTCCTGTTAATTTGCCAATTTTAAAGGATTTGGCCACAAAACTCATTGATATTCACTCGCAACACGAAAACCTGGAACTAAATAGCAATGCTTTTCAACTGAAAGTACTCGATTCTGCTGCAAAAACCAAAGAGATTCTTTCCGTTTATAAAGATTTATTTAAAGAGTACAAAGGGGAACTCCAACAAATTGAAAGGCTAAAAGAGGAAGCTCAAAAGGCTGAAACTGACTATGATTACAACCTTTTTCAATTGAATCAGCTCAATGAAGTAAAACTGGAAGAGATTGATTTGGAAGGATTGGAAAGCGAACTTACCATTCTTAACAATGCAGAAGAGATTCAGCAAAATCTTGGGGTTTGTTTTAGCTATCTTTCCGAAGGGGAAATCAACCTTTTAGACCAATTGAAATCCAGTAAACAAAGCCTTGAAAGGATAAGGTCCTATTATCCAATGGCTGATAGTTTTATTCAGCGGATTGACAGCGCATTTATCGATTTAAAAGATATTTCCTCTGAAATAGAACAATCGATCAGTAGCTTGGAATACAATCCTGAGCGTGCTATCGAACTTAAAGAAATGGTGGATAGTATTTATACGTTGCTCCATAAGCATAAAGCTGAAACGATAAATGAACTACTTGAACGAAAAAAATCCTTTCAGGAAAAGGTGAATACCCGCGAATTATACACACTTGAAATTGAGCAATTAGAAAAAACACACACGCAAACCACTGATGAACTCACAACAATTGCCAGTCAGTTAACTGATAAAAGAAACCAGGCTACTCAGGTTTTCACTGAACGCATTGTTGCCCAATTATCGGGTTTAGGAATGCCTCATGCCGCTTTTAAAGTTGAAGTTTCAACCGATGAAGCATTTAACGATACAGGTTGCGACCGGGTAAGTTTTCTATTCTCAGCAAATAAAAATCAGTCGGTACAGAATATTTCTAAAATTGCATCGGGTGGAGAAATCAGCCGGTTAATGCTAAGTATTAAAGCAATATTATCGGAAAATACGGCACTGCCCACCATTATTTTTGATGAAATTGACTCAGGAGTATCCGGCGAAATAGCCGATAAAATGGCCGATATTATGAAACAAATGGCGGCCAATATGCAAGTAATTAGTATTACGCATTTGCCCCAAATTGCGGCTCGTGGAATGAATCATTACAAAGTTTTTAAAATTGAAAACAACCATACAGTAAGTACTCATATTCAGCGATTAAACCCAGAAGAACGAGTGGTGGAAATTGCCCGGATGCTTAGTGGCAAAGATATTTCGAAAGAAGCCATTGAAAATGCGAAGACACTTATATTATCCTAATTCAATTAAAATGGAAACTAATCAGCAAAAATAAAGAAATGCAGAAAGGATGAATGAAAAATATCAAATGTTAAATAAACAATGAACAAGTAGTAACTCAAAATGAACATAAGCAGCAAAAAGCTGTTAATCGTAAGTACATAACTAAAAAAAACATTTATGGCCTATAATTTATTGAAAGGAAAAAAAGGGATTATTTTTGGTGCTCTTAACGAAAACTCCATTGCATGGAAAGTAGCACTCAAAGCTCATGCAGAAGGAGCCCAATTTGTATTGACAAATACTCCTGTAGCCCTTAGAATGGGCGAGCTCGATGAACTGGGAAAAGCATGCAATGCCCCAATTATCCCGGCAGATGCAACCAGTTATGAAGATATTGAGAGACTCATTAAAGAATCAATGGAACTATTGGGTGGAAAAGTGGATTTCATTTTACATTCAATAGGAATGTCACCCAATGTCCGTAAGGGTTTATCGTATGACGACCTCAATTACGCCTATTTTCAAAAAACATTGGATATTAGCGCCATATCATTTCATAAAATTATGCAGGTATCGCGCAAGTTAGATGCTATTAATCCTTGGGGTTCTGTGGTTGCCTTATCGTATGTGGCTGCTCAACGTACTTTGTACGGATATAACGATATGGCTGACGCCAAGGCTTTGTTGGAATCAATTGCCCGTAGCTTTGGGTATATCTATGGCCGCGATAAAAAAGTAAGGGTGAATACTATATCCCAATCGCCTACCATGACTACTGCCGGTAGCGGGGTAAGAGGTTTTGACAATCTGGTTGATTTTTCGGAAAGAACTTCTCCATTGGGAAACGCTACAGCTGAAGAATGTGCCGATTATTGCGTAACGCTTTTTTCCGATTTGACCCGGAAAGTTACCATGCAAAATCTTTTCCATGACGGTGGATTCTCCAGCATGGGTATGAGCTACCGGGCCATGACACAATATAGCAAAAGCTTTGATTGCGAAGCAAATGAAGAGATGCCTACTGAGTGGTAATTTATTCAAACAACTGAAATTATATGCAGCAAAGCCCCAAATTGGGGCTTTGCTGTTTATTTTGCATTTTTAGTTAAGCTTTG
>DYQV01000004.1 GCA_020719105.1 Rikenella microfusus | reverse complement strand
TAGCTTAATCGTCAGGATTATTCATGAATAATCCGGGTTAAATGCGGTTGCCCTGGCCAATTAGCCGTTATTTTTTTACAATAAGCTTTTTACAGATAGTTTTGTTCTTCGTGTTTATTTTAAGCATGTAAATACCATTGGTGAAAGGGGTAGCCGGAATTTCCACCCGCGAAAAATCGGTCCGGGTTTGATAGATTTCCTGCCCTAAGCCATTGATGACTGAAATTAGCACTGTTTCGTTTTCGGGATTGAAAACAAATACATTGCCTTTTGTCAATGGATTCGGGTAAACTGCAAAACCGCTGGCTGAAAACTGGGGTACATCTACTCCCAATGTGGTTATGGTAACCCTATCGGACCAACCGGACGTTCCATACATGTTTGTTGAGCGTACCAAAAAGGAATACGAGGTGCCTTTTTGCAGATTGGTGGCGGTATATTCCAACGTGTTGGTTCCGGTTTCGCCAAGTAATTGCCAGTTGTTTTGGTCGGCAATACAGTAATAAATTTCGGTTCCTGTTTCGTTGGTATTGTTGGCTACCCAATACAGTTTGATTTCGGTTTCGCTTATTGCCGTACCATTTAACTGTTCGGGTGTTGCCGGCAATTCACCGATTCCCCCGGTTCCCACAACCAACAGGTGGTTCAATTGGTTTGTTCCCAGGGTATTATCCCAAAGGCCAATGTTGGCAAGTTGGATACTGTAGCAGGACCGGGTGGCCAAATTCTCAGATTGGTCGGGAAACTGAACCGAAAGCTGGTAATTCCCATTGGGTAAGGTATCGGGTAGATGAATGGTTCCGGTGGTATTTATCGTTCCCGGAAACCAGTAACGGATATCGCTGTTGGTTCCTGTGTAGGATAAAGAAAACAGTTGTTGGGTTTCGGTGTTTTTTAAAAGTATTCTTATGGGTTTGTACTGGGTAGGGGCTGCAAAACCTACATTCCCGAACTGAAACGATAGGGAGACATCGCCGCCCACCCCAACAGAATCGGTAAACGAGGCTTCGGTCAGATAGATGCGGTAACCCAATTTCAGATCCACTTCGCGGATGCAACCCTGCGTTTCCCATTTATCGTACACATCCTGGTTGTAATTGGAATTCAGGTAGGTCCAATGGAGCAGTTCCATGCGGGGAATGGCATTATCGCAATTGCTGTATGAGGTGCTGGCATCGCAGGTTTCGCCACCCGCAATGGCATATTTGGTTTCCTGTTCCAGGTAAGCCAAATCGGCGGTCAGGTTGGTATAGGTGCCATAATCGCTGCTGTTGGCTAAAAAGCAGTCGTTATGGTGAGCCACCCGCGATTTTACAGTGCCGTTATAGGCTTCAGCGTCCTGAATGGGAACTTCTGATTCAACGATGTCCTTTTTGATAGCAGGTGTTCGTACCTGAACCTGAATGTGTTCAGGTAAAACCTGGAGCAGGGCTTCAACTACCGCCCGGCGGTTGGCCTGGTCGGTAGCATCGGGAACATACCCGGCTCCTGCAAAATTCTGGGTATAGTACCATTCGCCCCAAGCACCTATAAATCCGGCCTGAACGGCTAAAATAATATCGCCGTTGTTTGCCAAAACATTGCTTAACGATTCAATATGCGAAAGTACTTTTTCGGGAGTGGCATCGTAAACACTGGCGTTTTGTGAATCGCTGTAAGCAAAACGGACAATACATTTAACCCCGGCTTTACGCACGGCATCAAAGTCGGTTTGCATTTTAGCCAGGTAATCGGCACTCACCGATGTTTGGTTTAAAAACTGATGCAGGTAAAACAACCGCAGGATAACGGTTATCTGGTTGTTTTCGCGGCTTGTGCGCATTTTAACCGAATCTAACGGGCGGTAAGCTCCGGTAAGATAATTGGCAAACGAGTAATAATCTTCGTACCATCCCCGACCGGGATTTGCAATGAATTCCTCGGTTGGTAGGTAGATTTTTGTGGCGGTTTGTGCCTGGAGGATGGGTGTTTCAATGGTTATCCATCCGATGATTCCTAAAACAACAAGAACTTTAAACGTCTGCATAGTAGTATTTTTTAAATTCAAAACAAAGGGTTGGTAATTAGAACTTTTGTGTGTGTACTTTTTTTCAAAAATTTACAACGATCTGCATAAAAATAATTCATATTTCTTTGTGGTTCGTTGTTGTTGTCCATGAATAAATAATAGTAAAGTAATGAGTTAGTATTCAAAAGTAATTATTCCGGTTTCACCCTGAATATTGTGTGCTTTTATGGTTAAGGTCAAATGTTTTTCTGATTCGTTGTACTGTGAATTCACCAGCATTATTTGATGGTTCGATAGTTTGATGTTTTTAGGATTCGGGACTCCGTAAATATCCATTTCGGCTGTGCCATACAACCTGATTTCAGCCTGAGCCTGTTTTTTTCCGGGTTCAAAATTATAAACGTTGTAAGTCCCTTTGTTAAATATGAAAGATGTTAAATTTTGATCGCCAATTTTATATTCCAGGTTATAAATTTTTTGAGTTAACATGGGAAGATAAATGAATCCAAACCCTTGATCTTCGAAATAACTGCAAACCGGTTTTCCGTCAATCAGGGCATGACTGATGTGTTGGTTTGGTTCCAGTTTAATTTTAAGCACCATATTCCCCAAAAGTTTGTAAGTATATGGTTCGGCGGGCATATTTGTATTGTCGATGGTTACTTTACCCGATGTAGTTTCGGTAACCGTTGTATATTTGTTATAAAGCCATTGTGAATGGAATTGTTCGGTATTTTTGGCCACGTACCTATTGGGATTGGCTTGCACCATTTTATAATAGTTAATCCACTGTTGGTTGGTCGCCGGCTGCATAAAATCATCCTGGGCCAGCCAGTTAGTCCAGTGGCTTTCAATCATATCCGATTCCTGCGACTCAATATCCACCGTTGGAACTTTTGACAGTTCAAACCACTCATTCCCATAGGTGATTCTATTTACCACAACCACACCGTTATCAAACCCTCCTCCGTTATTTCCCTGTGGGGGATTTAATTCACTGATTTCGTCGAACAATGTATTTACATATTTTACTCCGGCTTCGCTCATAAGTTTACCGGTACTGTATTTCCCATTGGGATTCCAGTAATAGGCATAGGAACACGGAACAAAACTTTCAGGAAATGAATGGCCATTTTGCTTGCTCAATCCATATTGCGCCATAATATCTTTAAAACATTGAATATGGTCGCGCATAATTTCCTCGGGCCATGGATAATTATCAACCTTGTTGTACCATTCGGCACGCTTCAATACACCATCGAACCAATATTCATGTCCCAATCCATGAAATCCAAATTCTAAATGGGCTGCATTTTCGAGGACAAATTCCATAATATCAATTTGCTCCTGACTTACATTTTTTGAATTATCCCACTCAGCACCCTGCCAAGTTGTTGTAGGAAATTTGGCCAGTATATTTTCCCTATCCATTTCACTCAAAACAAACAGTCCCTGAACACGGACTCCAACCGTTTTGCACACCGCAACAATTGATTGATAATTTTGGATATCCATTTTCCTGTCCAATCCAATCCGATAAGGACCAACTCCATCCACATCACCGGAATCATTCCCAATGTTCCAACCCAAATCGTCGATGGCAAAGGCAAAAGGCCTTGGAAAAATCATTTTGTTACCGATATTCATTTCAATGGTTTTATATCTCTCAACGGAGGAAAAAGTTTCAAAAATATTCTTATTTGACCAAATTATTGAATTAGTATTCGTGCAATTGATGTTCTATTCGAAGTATCAATTAGTTGTATTATATACAAACCTTGTGTTAACCCGCCAGTTTTAAAAGAGAACAGCTCTGAATCTATATTTTGGGAGATTATTAGCTGTCCATCGGAGTTATAAACCCTCAATAGTACCTTTTCATTCTTCATGTTTTCATTCCGAATGGTAATTTCCATTCCTTCGTATATGAGTGTAGGAAATAGTTCCCAATTTGGGTTATCTATTTTTTTTTTAATGGATGAAATAGAGGATGTTCCATAAAAGTCAATGGATTGTCCGGCTAACAACCGGTCACTTTCAATAGTCAGGTTCACTGTTTCTCCTCCAGCGGTAATATGGAATTCTATACTATCGCCTGGGGCCATATTTTTTAGTGACTCAACTGAACGCACCCCATTTACAGTTGGGTAAGCATCATAATAAAACGACGCCGTTCCGATATTGGTAACTACCAAAACCGTACTATCGGTAGCTGTTTTTACAGATACAATTTTAAATTTATAGCCCGTTGCAAAACTCGCTTCTTTAATGCGTTCCATGGTTTGGTAATTGGGCTGGTCGTTGCCAATCATATAGGAAATCTGAAATTTTTTTGCTTCCGATTCATACGATTTACCATGGGCCCCGTTGGGATAATCTAGAACATGTTGCTGATCGTACGTGGTATAATAGTTAAATTCGCCACCGGCAGGGGAGCTTTTGTAACGTTCTTTTCCAAAGAAGTTCCAGCAGGTTTCATTGTACCCCGAATGATCACTGCTCATAAACGAGTCGTCGAAATTCCCGAATTTTAGATTTTTCAACGCCTGGGTTTTTACAAATGGTGAGTAAGTATCATCGGCCGCATCAATAGAAATTGACCAGGGAGTTGATAACCAAACGGTACTTAAATGAGTGAGAAAAGTTTCCTGAAACTCCTTGCTCGGAAAAGTTTTACCTAAAACAAAGGGTCCATCATAGATATGGTATTCGGCCCAAAGTCCAAAGCCCACCTGAAGGAAAGCCAAACGTGGGTCGTTGTCGTATTTTTCAGCAAAACGAGTATTAAATTCCAGGATAAACCGCTGTAATTCCAAATTTGTCCAGTCGGGGAACCAGGTAGTTTGCCCTTCCGAAATGCCTTCAGTTTCATGGTAGTCGCTCCGGTTTTTGATATAATCGGGAATGGAGGTTTTTTTACCAACATACGTATCTCGGAACCTAAAAATTGCCTGATGATTCCGTGAAGAGATGTCATTCAATTTCTCTTCCACCAGAGTCCAGTTATAAACTCCGCTGTCTTTTACTACATCGTTATAAAGCATATACGAGAACTCCAATGATATGGCATCGGTATTGGTATTCTGACCCTGCCAAAATACAATTCCGGTCATGGGTTGTACTTTGGTAATTTCGGAATCGATGGTTATTTCGTTAAAATTTGGGGTTTGAGCCGTTAGCTGATGAAACAAAAAGATAATTAGCAGAACCCAAAGTAGTTTTTTCATATATGTTTTATTCTTTAGCTAAAAGAAAAATAGAAATTACAGCAAGAACCATTCCTATTAAAACAATAGCATGAGGAATGACTGCATAAATCATCAAGGACAGCAAAATGGTAATTATAGGAGCTACGGCATTGGTTAAAGGGCTTACCACAATGGCCTTGCCGTACCTAAAAGCATATACAATGGTTAATGCCCCAATTGAGTTAAGTAGCTGAATGCCAAAAGCCAGATAAGGTCCTTTAAATCCCCAGTTTATGGGTTGTGAGAAGTCGGTCATAAACCAGGCAATGGGAGCTAATAACAAACCTGTTAGGGTCATATAAAAGAAAATACTTTCGGCTTTCATGGTGTTGTTAGCCAGTTTCATAAAAAAAGCCTGCATTCCCCATGCTACAAAAACCACTAAGGCAAATAACAGCCACAAATATCCATAGGAAGTGCCACTTGGGTCTTGATAGGAAAGCCAAGGTATGGCAAATAGGGCCAGTCCAATTCCAATCCAACCAATTTTTGAAGCCCGTTCTTTTAAGATTAGCAATGAAACAAGTATGGTAATTACGGGTGATAAGGATATGATTGGGAATATTAAATAAGCGGGACCATTAACAATGGCACCTGTAAACAATGCCAACTGGCCACCGGCTCCTAACAGCCCGATTACTGAACCCAAAAGAATGGATTTAACATCCTTTTCAAGTTTCCAATTAATTATTTTCAACCCCACTAAAGCAGGAATAATCATGGTAAACGCCCAAACCACATAAATAAGAGTACCAGGAAAACCGGCTTTTGCCGATATTTCGGTAAATGCCCCCCAAACCCCCCAAAACAGGGTAGTTACAAGGGCATACAGCAACCACAATTTGTTTTTTACCATTTGCTTTAAATTCTTTATCGGCCATGTGCCCTTAATGAGAACAATTCTTGGCAGTTGAGTATTCAACTAAATAGTTCACTAAATAAAGGTTAAATAATAAACGGAAGCCAAATAAAAAGTATCATTTCTACTGGCTTCCGCTTACATCCAAACTAACTATGTATTACTTAAAAAATGCTTGGTTTCGTGTAGCAATTGTTTGCACAATTATCTCATATCAATTAACCACCCTTTACCTTCGGAGCCTTCACCGGCTTTATTCGGTGCATAGCCTACATCGGCCCATGAAGTTGGATCGCTTAAGAACACAGCTATTTCAATCATATCATTGTCCAAATCAGTAACTTTATCTCTATTAAATGCAATTTCTACAGCGCCATGTGAACCAATATTTGCTGTATGCCCAACAGTAAAATAGCCTGTGCTAAATGGTTTATCATTACCCCATGACCAAGCATCCTGGGTTTCACCATTAAAATAAAAAGATAAAACACCCTCGATTGCTGCAGGTACAGTTATTTGACCTTCAATAAGATAATCAGCACCCATTTTTGGCCATATCCATCCTTTGCTACCTGTCAAGGTATCATTGTCATTGTCAAAGAAAAAGTCAAAAAAGTATCCATATTCAAGAGTTCCTTCAAATTCCAGATAAACATATACGTTTTTGGCATCATAGTCAACTAACGCTTTTTTAACAATACCAGCCAATTCACCACCGGTACTCATTATAAACTTTTCTTCGGTAACGACATTCCAATCGTTAAAAGAATTATCGGTTAAATTAATTCGGGTTGCTTTATCAACCTTTACTTTAGTTGAAACGGGGTGTGTTCCACCTTGCTCATCATAAACGGTTAACGTTACTGTGTATTCACCTTTTACTGTATAAGTATGCACCGGGTTTTTTTCTGTTGAGGTTCCGTTATCGCCAAATGTCCAGGCATAAGTTACCACTCCACTTACATCGGACTCATTGGTAAAGGTTACTACCATACCATTGGCAACATACGAAAACAGAGCATCTCCAGTTATAGCTGCTGGCTCATCTTCGCCACAGGATGTTGAAAAAATACCCATAAAAAGGGCTACTGCACCAATCAAAAAGAAATTTTTCATTTTCATAATTTTTAGATTTAGGTTATTTATTATTTAATTCTGAACACATAATTTATTCGCATTTATCTCATCAATAGGTATAAAATATATTTTCGAAGCATCGTCCCATTCAATAATTAAATTAGCGATGGTAGCCGGTGGCTTTGTTCCTAAGTTAATGTCACCCACGGTAAGGTTTTCAATATGATATCCCCAATAACTCCTATCCATATCTCTTTTATTGCGGAACACATCAAAGTACCGGTGTCCTTCGAATGCCAGTTCCAACCGTTTTTCGTCTAAAACCACATCAAGTAAGGTTTTACCTGCCGGTACCGAAGTAATTAAATCATTCTCAAGACCTCTGTTCTTGCGTATTTCATTCACATCAGCAAGTGCCGACGGTTCGTTCCCTTGTTTTGCATAAGCCTCGGCGCGGTTCAAATACATTTCGGCCAAGCGGAACAAAACGGGTGATGATAAATTGGGATCGCCATCCTGGAAGCTGAACTTGGTGATATAAAATACCTCAATTCCATTCTTTTTATCCACGGTTACGCCGTCTTTATACAGAGTATCAATGTAAGCCCAACGGACATCGGCCAAATTTGCACTCAACTTTTCACGATACGGTATGGAAGCAAACTCCTCGCCCCAGCCTGAATTACCATCGCTATAAAGCATAGAGGCAATGGAACCAAACTTACCTCTGCTGTCGACGGTGGTGAACGCTACCAGCCAGATTGTTTCGTCATGGCTGATGGCATTGGCAAAAAATGAAGGAAAGGTAGATGCTGTTTCCAAAGAGAACCTATTTGATTCAATAACCGAAGTGGAATATTCAATGGTTTTATCGTTATCTTCCATATTCAGGTAAACCCTTGCAAGCAGTGCTTGTGCTGCTTCTTTTGAGGCGTATTCTTTCCCCCTTGGTTTATTCATCAATCCTTCGGCTTTGGTTAAATCGGCAATAATGGCATCGTATGTTTGCTGAATGGTAGCCCTTGCCTTTTCGCCCGGTTCTGAGGTTGACATGCGCAATATTATTCCCAAATCGGTAGTTGGATTGCTAATGGCATAAGGTTGTGAATAAAAGCGCACCAAATTGAACATACTGAAAGCTCTTATAAAATAGTTTTCACCGAGCATCTGTTTTATTTCATCTGTTTGGTTCGTCTGTCCTTCAATAATCTCAATGGCAGTATTGGCTCCATTGATAATTTTGTACGACGAATACCAAAAGAACCGCGAATTCGACTGGTCAGGAGAGTGCGTGTAAGTAAAACTGTAATACAATGGGTCTTCCGTTTTTTGACCGCATACAATATCATCGGCAGCAAAATCGGACATTTGAAAATATTGACGCAGGTAACAGTTGTTATCATCCTGAAATCCTTGGAAGGTCAAACCATCTTTGAACAGCGCATAATTTCCATTGGTCACATTTACAATGCCGTCTTCGGTTTCACTCAATGAACCCGTGGATATTTGATCCGAAGGAGAAACATCTATATTATCGATGCACGAATGAAAGACTGCAACGCAAACCATTATTGATAATAAGGCAAGTATCTTTTTCATTTTCGTACGATTAGAATTTAACATTTAAACTAAAAATATACTGTTTGTTGTTTGGATATTTGAAATCGCAAACACCCGGCATCGACCAAGAACCACTGTTTAAGGTAACTTCCGGATCCTGTCCCCAAAACTCAGTAGAGGTAAACAGGTTGTTACCCGTTAAGACAAGGGATATTTCACTCAATTTTATTGAATTAGCCCATTTTTTTGGTAATCGGTACTCCAGGCTTACCGTCCTTATTTTAAAGAAACTACCATCTTCTAAAAACCTCGATGAGGTTTCTTTCGAAAGAGAATTGTTTTGCATGCTTGGATGGGTGGCTACATCGCCGGGTCGTTCCCACCGCGACCAATCGTCCTTCGGATTCATGTTGTTATAATAAGGTTCATGACCGTCGCTATCCATAAAAATCCGGGTAGCATTGTACACTTTGTTCCCATATTGGTAAGCTGCATTGGCATACAAAGTGAAGTTTTTATATTCAAAAGTGGCACTGATACCCCCTGTAAACGAGGGCAATGCACTTCCAACTTCCTGAGGTGCTGCCTCAGAGTAATTGCTGGTTGGTTCACGCAAGGTAACATTACCATTGGCATCCTTAGTAATTTTTTCCCATACCGGAGCCCCGGTCTGTGCATCAACCCCTAACCATTTAGGTAAATAAAAGGTGTACAATTCACCCCCATTTTGGTATATCTGTGTTACACCACCTACCGTACTAATGATTGGCTCTTCAAAATCATTGAGCATATTGGTGTTTTTTGCAAAAGTAAAATCGGTAGTAAATTTAAAATCCCCTTTTTGTATATTTACCGTTGAAAGGGTAATTTCAATCCCCTTGTTATCAAGGTGTCCTGTAGAATTTTGGTATTGATTTTCAAAACCGGTTGATGGAGGCATTGCTCGTAAAATTATCAGGTCTTTGGTAACATTACTGTAAATATCCAGATTAAGGGTTACCCGTTTTAACAATTCCAAATCAATACCAATATTCATTTGGTTGGTCTTTTCCCAGGTTAAATCAAGATTTTGTAACTGATAAGGTGTGGCAGCAGGTTTTCCGTTGTATTGGGTATTCAAATTGAACAGTCCCATATACCTACTTGAGCCAATTTCGGGATCTCCGGTAACTCCATAACTGGTTCTAAGTTTTAATAAATCAATTAAATTGACATCATCCATAAAGGCCATTTTGCTTAAAATGACAGAACCTGAGATAGATGGAAATTTTGCCACATTATTTTCAGGAGGAAAATTTGAAGAAATGTCAATACGGTAGGACCCAGTTAAGAAGTAAGTACCTTTGTAATTATAAGTAGCTTGCGAAATAAATGAATTTAACCCATCTTCATTATTGGAACCGGATATTTTTATTTCACTGGAAGCCACCGAAGGTACATCAAATCCAACTGGCAAACCGGTTCCACTCACACCCAATGTTTCGAAATACCCTCTTTGAAATTCAAATCCGACTAATCCATCAATAGAATGGTCACCAAAAACTCTATTAAAGCGGAGTAAATTGGTGCTTAACCCTCCCGACCAAATGTCTTGGCTTTCGGCAATATATCCCTTATTTTTATAAGTTCCGGCAGCTTCGGGCGAAACATAATTATGTCCTTTTGTGGTAGAAAAACCAATTCGGTTTGAGCTTGAAAAGGAGAGCCAATCGAATATTCTTATATCCAATGACAAATCGTAATCGGCTCCAGCACCTTTATAAATGTGGTCGGAATTGTCGATGGTGTGGAAAGGATTTATTGGGTCGCGCGACCACCAGCCGGTTCCATCGGAAAGTTTTTTGGCATTGGTCCCGTCAATATATCGAGAAGAACCATCGGCATTAAATGGTTTGTCCCAAGGTACGCCTAAATAGGTATAATACATATCCATATAATCGTATGTGGTACCTTTTGAGGCATTCAAACTGATGTTGTTTTTCATGGTAACCCTATCGTTGAACTTATAAGTGGTATTGGTTCTTAAGTTGAGCTTTTGGAACCCTGTTTTGCGATAAGTACCTTCCTCGTTATAATAGGTCCCACTGGTATAATAGCTCAGTTTTTTCGAAGAACCGCTGGCCGACAGGTAATATTTTTGAATGGCTGCAGGCTTAAAGGCCTCATCCAACCAGTTGTTATCAAAACTTTGGAGCGATTTTGGGTAATCGGCATAAAACTTAATTTTATCTATTTCATGAGTATCTTCATCCCGGTATTGTTCTGAACTAAGGTCATAAAATTCCTGACCATTCATCATGTCAACATTTCCATGGTCGGCAATGTTGTAACCATAACTCGATTTAAATTCGTAAACGGTATTGCCACTTTTTGCCGATTTGGTGGTAATAACAATTACTCCTTTACTTGCCCGTGCCCCGTACATGCCGGTTGCACCTGCATCTTTTAAAACGGTTAGGCTTTCCACATCATTCGGGTCAAAGGTTCCGCCTATTATTCCATCAACCACATACAAAGGTTCATTATTCCCAGGCTTTATAGTAGATACCCCACGGATTCTAATTTCAGAACCACCCCCGGGTGCTCCTGAACTGGTAACTACCTGAACTCCGGAAACTTTGCCCTGAAGCAACCCGCCAATATCATCACTTGGTGTATCGTTTAATTTATCCTCGCTCAGTACTGAAACAGCACTGGATATTTCCAACTTTGTTTTACTGCTATAACCCAATACCACCAATTCACCAATATCAAATGAAAAAGGTATTAATTGGATGGTTAAAGTTTGGTTATTGCTGGTTATTCCAACTTTTTGAACTTCATAGCCTATAAAGCTAAAAACTAATGTATCACCTACTTTGGCATCAATTTCAAATTTACCGTCCATATCGGTTACGGTGCCGTTTGCAGTTCCTAATATCAATACATTAACTCCAGGTACTTTAACCTTTTGTTCGTCAAAAACCACCCCAGTAACCTGGCCATAGCTGTAAACAACAAATAATTGAATAATTAAAAAAGTAATTGTTTTCTTCATATTAGTTTGGTTTATAATAAATCGATCGTTTATTGCTTATGATAATTTTAAATCTAACATTTTAATTATTATAACAAATATATAAAATATTTTAATCTTTCATATAGCTTTTAATATATTTCGTTATATTTTTTTATTTTATCTTATATAAGATAACGAAAGATTGGGAAATTCATTTAATAGGGGTTACCTCCAGGAGTAAAAAACCTTCAATATCCACATTTATATTAGGTTTACCGCCTTCAATAATTCCAACAGCCCGATTGTTATAATAGTCAGACACTCGATAATTGCTTTTTATATTTAATCCACGCAAACTTATATTACCTTTCCATTTTGGATTATAGAAGGCATAATAAAGTATTTCTCCCTTTTTAATAACATGAGTCTCGGGTATATCGTATCCAATGTCGTACATATCTCCTAAATATTCTTCTTTCGAAAGCATTTTTTCATTATAAAGGGAAAACCATTTTTTCCAAACTGCCTCTTTTTCCGGGGTAAGCAAACTTCCTTTGTTGGCAAACGGATTGTCGTTAGGCCAGGTAAATTTGGTTCCTAATACGGCACCAACACCAAACGAACTGGCAAAATCATCGTGGTTATCGCTCAATTCAACATGGTCGCCAAAGTAGGCAGTATGTGGTGCTATGGCTTTATAAGTTTTACCTTTTAATCGCACCTGCCAACTGCTGGTTGGGTCGGAGGCTACAAACTGGTTTGTGGTTGGCATATTATAAAACGACATACAGCAACCGCAAGGGCAATGTTGAACCAATGCGTGAGGTTTAACAGAGCGGGCAGTTTCATAGATTGTTTGAAAGAATTTGGGTAGCATTTCAATGGATTGTTCAGGATAAGCTAATGGCCTGTTCCAGTTATATTCGGCAGGAACGGCATTCATGTGCTGTCCATCAAGTTTTAATCCATCGAAACCCCAATCGGAAAGAAACATACGAATGGTTTCTTTGGTATAATCAATGGTGCCCTGATATGCAGGTGACAAATAGTAACTGTCCCACCAGGTAATAAATTGGGGAGCCCCGGTGGCATTGAATAATACAACGTTTGGATCGCGCTGAATAATCTCGCTACCGGGATCTGCTGCCATTGGTGCCCACCAAATCTGAGCCTTCATCCCATGGGCATGTATGGCATCCACCATTTTACGGATGTCCTTTTCGCCTCCCGGAAATCTTTTCGTATCAACCCGCCAGTCGCCTTCAGCTATCTGAAAACCATCATCGATACACGCCCATTTTATTCCAAATTCTTTTACTTTTGGCAAGGTGTTTAAAATTTCATCGGTAGTAAATTTGCGCATGTAACCCCAACCACACCACATCGATTCAAAAGCATCGGGTTCCGATTCAACAAATTGGAGGCCCTTTTTTTGCATCAATTCGGAATATTGCCTTAGGGCCGAAAAATAATCACCTGTATGAACCAAAACAAAAGTACTTAGTGTCTTCAGGGTATCTCCTGCATTCCAAGTAAACCCATCCTCATACTCTTTCTCAATCCCTATTTGGACATAATTAGTGTATTTATCAAAGTCGGTTGGTAACGAAACCTCCTTTGGAACCATTTCGGTGTGTCCGATGGCTATTCCACCACCTTTTCTCCAAATATCGGTTACTGGGACTCCTCCCCCATAATCGGATTGGTTCATACCCATAAAATTTTTCTGAAAAAACCCGGGTTTTAACGGTTTAATCCAATCGGCCCTTTCGCTGGTTGAACTTCCCTGAAAAGCCCAAAAATCAGGGATGTCACTCTTTGAAAGGATTTTATAATGATTATTTACCCATTTTTTAACCTGAATATCCTGTTGGCTATTGTTCACATAACGTACCTCATATAGAGCCATGTTGGGGATGCTATCCAATGTTTTTACCGAAATTATTTTAGTAAGGACTTGATTGCCATTCAAGAAGTTGCCCTTAAGAATGGTTTCGGTACCCACACCCATTTTCTCATTGAATTTAAAGGAATTTACTTCCGTTAATTTGAATTTATCGGTAACAAAATACTTGGTTTCCAAATAATCCGACAATTGAAAAACATCGGTAAAAGGGCTGGTGCTGTTCGTAAGAGAGTTAACCTTGGTGTATAAGTTCTTATCGAACTTTATTTGCAAGTCGCCACTTGTTATTACCGCAGTTTTATTGCATGCAATAAAAAAAAGGCTACTAATTGCCATAAAAAACAGGTGCTTACTATTTTGAGTTTTCATCATATTTTGGGTTTTGTAGTTCCATTGCATTTTTCTTATATATTTTTTCCAATACCGATGAAGGAAGACCAAAACCATTTAAGGACCAATGGTAGTTAAACTGATCGATCTCATAAAAATGTTCATCGGTTGATTCCAGTATCCGGAAAGTGGTTTTGTACATGTCTTCGTTAAAACCCATATCGGTTCCATAAATTAATCTGTCGGAGTATTTGTTATAAAAATTGAGCATATACCTTGGTATGGGGGCAGTTTCGGCATAGCGGGCAGCAATATCAACCCATAAGTTGGGATAGGTATCGAGCAACCGCCCTATAATTTCGAGATTGTAACAGCAGTTTGCAAAATGGCAGGCGATGAACGTGGTTTTGGGGTTTTCCTTCACGGCATTTTCTAACGTAGCAATCAATTGCTCGTGGGTAAGTAGGTCTTTTTTTGTAGGGTCAATCTTCCAAATATAGGCATTCATTAGCCCATCGTTGGTAGAATCCATTTTTTCATACATCCAATAGGGTTCAGCTACATGTATGTTGATGGGCATCTGTAACTCGGCACATCTTTTAAGCAACGGTTTTAACGATGGATGGTCGATGTGCAAGCCATATTCAGAAGTTGGTTTTGAATAGATTTCACCTTCCCCTTTATCGCCTAGTTCACCAACACCTTTTGCCCCCATTTTATGGCAGCGCTCCAATTCTTTTATGGCATGTAAAACCCAATTCGGGTCGCTGTTATAACCGGTATAATCAAATCCGCACCACAATTCAAACCGATGGGGGTATTTCGCATATTTGGCTACCACCGAATCAAAACCGGCTCCGGTTTGCATCGAAAGGATTACTGTTTTCTCAATTCCCATTTTATCCATGGTTTTTACCCAATCATCAATTTCAATTTGATTGGCAGCATAATCGTGGGAGTGCATATCAATTACCGGGAATTTAGCTTTCACTATCTCGGTAACGGGAACATGATAAATGGATTTAGGACGAAAGTTTTTCAATAACAACTGGTTTATATCCGATTGGCTGTACGAATACAGTCCAGCAAATAATAATAGGAGTAGTATGGGGGTAAGTTTATTATTCATGATGACTAACTATTTATTGCACTAATTTTATTCCTGATCAATTCAATTACCGAGGCGGTAGCTTTTGGAAAAACAATCCGCAGATCAATTTCATCGGAACTGTTGAGTTCCTTTTTTAACTGTTTCATGAAGATGTTTTTGGTTTCGGTTGCCAGATTTATTTTAGTAATTCCACGCTTGATGGCTTCTCTCAATGAGTGGTCGGGAACACCCGAGCCACCGTGTAAAACAAGCGGAATCTTCACCAGTTGGTTTATCTCGTTGAGCAAATCCAGTTCCAGTTTTGGCTCCTCTTTATAAAACCCGTGAGCGGTTCCTATGGCCACTGCCAGTGCGTTTACCCCGGTAGCATCCACAAATTGTTTGGCTTCCAGCGGCTGGGTAAAACCTTTTAGACCCTGACTTTGATTCAGTTTTGCCACATAGCCCAGTTCTGCCTCAACATTGGCTCCATATCTGGCAGCACGTTTTACCACTTCGGCAGTAGTTTTAATATTTTCTTCCAGTGGTTTTTCGCTGGCATCAATCATTACAGAATGAAATCCGGCATCGAGGCATCGTTGGACTAAATCAATGGTTGCTCCATGATCGAGGTGCAGCCATGCCTCAACGCCATAATCGGAAATTGCCTGGTAGGCCATTTTGGCTGCCATTTCAAGATTCATGTATTTGATTGAACTTTCCGACAGTTGTAGAATAATAGGTTGCCCTTCGGATTTTGCTCCCCGTAAAATTCCCTGAAGAGTTTCGAGGTTGTAAAAGTTAGCGGCTAAAATAGCTTTTCGTTGGCTATGGGCTTCGGCAAGTTTCGATTGAAGGTTCATAATTTTACTGATTTTAGGAATGATTATTTTAAAACCGCTTATTGAATTTTGAGGTTAATGTGTTTTTAACGGCATCGAGATTTTTAAATGCTCCGGTACCACCTGCCGCAGTTGTGTTTACCGCTCCCATAAGTGCTCCAAAATCGAGACATTCTTCCAGGGGGCGGTGTTTAATGAATTTGCTGATAAAACCTGCATTGAAACTGTCACCGGCACCAATGGCATCAACTACATTGTTGTTGAGGTAAGCCGGTTTAGTTACAATAGTGGCTTTATCCCACATGATGGCTCCTTTGGTCCCGTTTTTAATAACTACCACCTTGCAATAGGGTTTAATTTTATTGATTGCTTCCTCAATGGTACCTGTTCCGGTAAGTTTGCGTATTTCGGTTTCATTGGGTAAAAAAACATCAACATTGGGCAGGAGTGCCTTTAAATCCAAATCCCATTTTTCATTTGGATCCCATTGTGGATCAATAGAAGTAGTTAACCGGAGGTTTTTAGCCCGACGGAATAATTCAACCACATCGGGTTTTAGTCCTTCTTGTAAAAAAATTGAACTTACATGTAAATGTGAGGCTGTTTTTAAAATATCGTCCGAAATATCTTTTAGGGTTAAATCGTTCATGGCACCCGGATAAGTTACCATTGCCCGGTCGTTATCGTAATTAAAGGCAACGGTAAGGCCGGTTAAGTGCGATGCCGACTTTAAAATCTGTGCAACATCTACTCCCGATGCTTTAAGCGAGTCACTTATTTGAGCAGCATAGCTATCGAACCCTACTTTGCCTAAAAAGGTAACTTTTGACCCCAAAATGCTCAGGTTATTGGCAAAGATAGCGGAGCTGCTGCCCAGGGTTTGTTTCATTTCCCTTGCAATTACCTCTTTTCCCATTTCGGGGAATTTCTCAATTTTATTTAATATCAGGTCGATGTTTAGCTCGCCAACTACCAATACATCAAATATATTATCTGCCATTTATTTAGTGTTTTATGTTTACGGGTGTGTTAAAATGCGTTTTTTACCTTGTTTATAAATATTGGTTTAAATCCACCAAATTGAATTTGTGGAAGTAACGATCCATCGCTTTTTCAATGTGCGACACGAGCACTTCTTCAGCATCAATTCCCTGATTTTCGATGTTACGGAACAACTTATTGCGGGCTACCAAAACATCGGGGTTTTCCCAAATGTAGCGAGCACATGTTTTTACCAGCCATACCTGTCGTGAATAGCTATTCGCATAAAAATCGGAGGCATTTTCATTAATGGTTAACCATTTTTTCCATCGTTGCGAGTCAATGACAGCCTTCCAAATCACCTCTTTAATATTCGATGTTTTAGCAATAAGTTGCTGATTAAACAGCGATTGTTCAATCTCTTCCAACTCCAAAAGGCCATCGTACTCGCGCTCGGTAAATTCAGGGCCAATATTGGCAGCGCCCATTCCACTTAGTGGATATTCTTCTGGATTATCAACGCTATCGGAATAATGCCCTTTTATAAAACTGCCAAATTTAGCAGCAGCAGTAGTAAGTTCTCTGGCAACATTTGCATCGAAAAGCGTTGTATGCAAATCGGTACCTACTTTACCTACTATAAAACAGGGCCATGCATCTGCAAGATTTCTTTCCGCCAATCCGGTTTTTAATCGGTTTAAAAACCGGTTGAAAACGGTCATGTCAGCCAAACCCCCGTGTACTTCTTCTGTTCCTACTTCATATGAAATGCGGTTCTTGCCTTTCATTTTACGGTACGTTTCGGTATGTTCAATTAATTCCAGGGTTCGGTCGGCAACCACGTCAATATCAATAATCTGGCCTTTGGGTAAGCTAACATCAACGGTAGGATCCACATGAATAAGATCGTAACCAGCATCTACAGCCGCTTCGAACGATTTTTTTACCCAATTCATGGATTTCTCCAACGACCAGTTTTCTACCTTTTGAATATCTTTTAGCCATGGGCCGCCATGATCAACCGCAATAATTACCGGACCCGTAAAATGGATGATCCGGGCTTGTTCCCTTATGGTTTTTACAAATTCTTCCTGAGTCAGTTGGGTGTAACCGCCATCAATATCAACCTGGTTGAGGGTGGCTGCAAATTTAATAGGGGCATTACACCGTTTGGCTGCACGCAACGATGCTTTAATGACCGTTAAGGAATTGGGACAGGCGGCAAAAATTGTCCGTTTTGTACCTGTTTGCTCTTCTAATTGTTTAATACGCAACAAAATAAAATCCATTAAGGGTAGGTTTCGTTCTGATGCTCTTTGTCGTATAGCTTGGTTCATTGAACTTCGTTTTTGTATTAATTATAAATTACTACCCCTTCAACCACACGAGAAATAGCCCCGCTTTTTGAAGGAGAATCGGGTTGCAGATTGAGGTGGAGCGATTTAAAAAAGCCCAACAATTGTC
The DNA here is from genome assembly GCA_020719105.1 of Rikenella microfusus. Lineage (GTDB taxonomy): Bacteria > Bacteroidota > Bacteroidia > Bacteroidales > SZUA-534 > GWE2-40-63. Next base: position 5,041 of record DYQV01000004.1, on the reverse strand, counting down.
CAACAAGGATAAACGGGACTGTTAGAAATGCCTCGGGAATGGTATGGTTAGTGGCAAACATGCAAATTTCTTCATCCAAAGGAATGTTTTCGGTCGGTTTTTCGCAAATACCCACCTGAAATAGTGAAGGTTTCCCTTTTTTCATACCCCTTACCAAATCGCTCTCATAGCGCAACACCTCGGGTTGGTTCGAGAGGAAATAAACCAATAGTGTCCGTTCGTTAACAACGGCTTTAGGTCCGTGGCGAAACCCAAGGTAGGTGTCGTTTTTACAAATAACCTGTCCATCGGTCAATTCCTGAAGTTTTAACTGGGCTTCGGTACATGTTCCGTAAAGCGGACCAGAACCAAGAAACACCGCTCTTTCAAAAGGCATTTGAGCGATTCTTCTAAAGGTATGTAAATGAGTAGTAAGTATTAATTGACCATATTTTACCATGGTATTTATTGTTCCCTGTAATTGATCAATATGTTCAATTTCATTTATGAGTAGAGCAGCCAGTAGCATACCCGAATAGCTTCCGGTCATTGCTAAGCTTTTATCATTCGAATCGGGAGGAAGACAGAATAAATATGAATTATTTTTAAAGGCGTGATTAGCCAATTGTCCCTCTTTATTGCATGTAATAATTAAATGATAGCAGGTTTTTATGTGTTTTTCGGCCAATTCTACAGCAGCAACACTTTCGGGGCTATTCCCCGAACGGGCAAATGAAATTAGCAACGTAGGTGTTTCACTTTCAAAGTAATCGGTTGGGTGCGAAACCAAATGGGTGGTTGGTATAGAAAGGGTGGTAATTTTAGTTTTACGCTGAAAAATTCCCTCCAGCGAAAACCCAATATATGCACTAGTTCCGGCACCGGTTAATATTACTTTTTGAGCTTTGCTTAGAACATGGGTAAGAAAGTCATTTATTTCATTTTTATTATCTTTCACTTCGTTATATATATCAACCCAAAGATTTGGTTGGCCCGATATTTCCATTGCCGTGAATATTGCTCCACTTTTTTCGAGTTCTTTTTTTTCAATATCTAAGTAATTCATAATAAAAAGTTATTTATAGTTTCGTTATAGTTTCGTAATATTATTTTACAAACTTATAAAACTTAATTTAACTTTCAAATGGTTTTGAATAAATAATTAAAAAGGTTTTGAAATTAATACAAAGAGAATTTAACTAATTAAAAGAAAAAGTATTAGTTTTGAAACTTAAATATGAATAAAAGCAAGATGGAAGAAAAGGTAAAACGTTCTACAGTTGAGCGGCGAAAAAAAATATTAAGTATGTTGTCCGAAAACGGGCAGGTATTTGTTCATGAACTAAGTTCTAAATTCGAGGTAAGTGAGGTGACCATCCGTAACGATTTGGAGCAACTGGAAGCAAAGAACCTGCTTATCAGGGCTCGCGGAGGGGCTATGAAACATGAACAAACCGTTGGGATTGATTACCGGATTTCTGAAAAACACAAACTAAATCTTGCCGAAAAAATCCGTATTGGTAAAGAGGCAGCTAAACTTATCAACGAGTCGGAAACCATCATCATCGATTCGGGTACAACGACCCTTGAAGTTGCTAAAAACCTTAGTAATATTAATTCATTAAATGTTATTACCAATGCTATAAATATTGTTAATCAACTCATCTCGAATCAGGGCGTGAATATTATTGTGCCTGGCGGTTCGTTGCGCAAAAAATCACACTCATTGGTAGGGCCCATTGCTGAACGTAACCTCCGAAACTTTTCTGTTGATAAAGCTTTTATTGGAGTTGATGGGTACGATACCGCCACAGGAGCTTACACTCCGAATATTGAGGAAGCCTCATTGAATCAGATTATGATTGAAATTGCCAAAGAGGTAATTTTAGTTGCCGATTCAAGCAAATTTAAACGGCGTAGTTTAGCTTTTATTTGTCCAGCCAATAAAATTGATATTATTGTTACCGATGACGGATTATCAATGGAAGTTTTAAAAAAATTACAGGATTCGGGAATTAAAGTTATAATTACATAAAGCAAAAAAAAAGGAGGGAAACCCTCCTCTTTTTATTGCTTTAATATTTCAAACACTTTCGTTCGATGGCCATCTGAAATCTTTATTAAATAAGTTCCCTCTACTAAATCTTCTATATTTATCTGTTGTTTTGTTGTTTCAAGAATTAACTTCCCCAATAAATTGTATATTGAAATTAGTGAATTATCTGGAACATTATCAATATACACGAAGTTACTTACGGGATTTGGAAAAATAACCCAATCCGCTTTAGGCTGATGACTTGCTTCACCAAGATATGCTTTTTGATTCTGGCTAAAAGTGGAATGATCAATCCGGCTAAGGTTTATCTGGTTTTCTGATAGGGCGGTTGCAATTAAATTGTCGGGAGCATTTGATGGGGTTTGAGTACCTTGGTTTACGAATGCAGAAATCACAACATCATCAATAAACACATCATCGTTGTCTGCAGAAGCATCGCATCTGAATCTGATTTTTGTGTTAGCCGTAAAATCCAACCAATCTAAAGTGATACTCTGGCTATAATCTGTTTTATTATTAAAATCGGGACCCAGGGACCACATTTGGATGGTAGTAAAATTATTTCCTCCATCGGTAGAAACCTGGAGCCAAAAATCTTCATTTATTTCCATACTTACCGCATAGAACCAAAAATCAATTTTAAGAATTGTTGCATTTGAAAGATCAATATTGTTGGTGGTAATTACTGAAGTAGTTGTATTATCCTGAATCCCCAGGCAACCAGTTCCACTATGAGCGTTTGTTGTTCCTGTATATCTTGCTGCATCGGCTCCCCCATCGTTCCATATTCCCCAACCGGTTTCAAAATCATCATTGGATAGTGTTACCCAATTACCAGATACCTGCTCTTGAGTGGTGGCAAATGAAATGTTGCTGTAATTTGAACTACCATCGGTATTTATTGCTTTAACTCTGTAATAATAATCAGTTGCGGGTTCTAACCCCATATCAGAGTGCAATGTAATATTTGGGTTAAGTAATGCAATTTGTTCCCATGCAGTAGTTCCATCGGGTGATCGTTCAACAATAAAATTATCTTCGTTGGTTGAATTGTCATTCCACGATAAATCAATTTGATTTGGTGATACCGCATTGGCAATTAATGCTGAGGGGGCAGTAGGTATTGTTCCTTGCCCGTTGTCCATTTCATCGGCCCCTATATCTAAAATTTGATTGAAAATTCGTAAATCCCCGTCCATATCAGTCTCACCGGGAGATGAAATATAATCAGGATCCCCTGCATTAATAGCGGGTGAAGAAGATTGAATATGAAAATCAAATAGTCCGTAATTTACAAAAAGGGGATTCGCCTCTATTTTATGCACATCCAGAGAATAGGTATTTCCGGAACCTACATCATGTAAATTAGCCATATCACCACTTTCTCTCCAGTATAAATTGTAATCAACAAGTAAATTGGTTGTTGAGCGGGCTCCCATAATGATCGCTTTTTTATTTACGGCATCGCGCGGATAAATTATATTGTTTGTGATTTTACAATCTTTATTTTTTTGCATAACTATTTCACCGGTCCAGTCACCCATTGTAAAACCTAAGTCGTTGTTATAAAATACATTACCGCTTATTGTACTATTTTTCACCATCCCACTTTTAGCATATGCTCCAAAATATAAACCGGCACCTAAATTATGATAAACTATGTTGTTCCTGACAATCATTCCATAAACTTCGTAATTGTTTTCCATGCCAACTTCAATTCCCATTCCATTTCCAAAAACCACATTGTTTTCAATGGTTATTGAAATTGCTCCATCGGTATAAATACCTGCAGATGTTGCATAGTTTGATACGCAATTAGATACTATATTACCCTTTACCAAACCATTACGTGCAAAATTAACATCAACCGGTGCTCCTGTCCATGACCAAAAGCCCGCCAAATCAATCCCAATATTTGTAATTTCATTTACCCGGTTATTTAAAATCTGAAAACCATCAACATTACCAACCAATGTCAGTGCCTCACTCCAACCGGTAATGCAGTTATGGATGTTGTTATTTTCAATTAATAAATTGCGGATAGCCGATGGCTCGGTACCTACAAAAACCATTGCATGAGCATTGTTAGAACTATTTGCATTAGCTTGTGGATTGCTTGACCACCCAATGTTATATAATTCGCAGCCTTTTATGGTTATATTGTTTCCACTTCCTGAAAAATAAATTCCTTCCGCATCGTTTCGGTAATTCTCTGTTATTAACAGGTTTTCTATAGCTATGTAACTCATATTGCTAATATCCAGCATGGCATTTTGAGCATCATTAGTTGCCATATACCCATTAAGAATAACCACATCGCTATTGTAATTGGTTAAGGTAATATAATTTCCACTTGTTCCCGATTGACTCCAAAGCAACCGTTCGTGGTAAGTTCCTCCCATTATAAATATCATATCGCCTGGTGTTGCCTGGTCCAGTGCAAACTGGATTGTTTGAAAAGGATTTTGCAAGGAGCCAGATCCCGTATTGCTTCCCCCGGTAGCAACATAAATGTTAATAGCGCTCAGCTCCATTTCAAAAGCAAGCACTATAAAAAAAAAGTTAAATAATTTTTTCATAATCCGATGTATTAGTTAATAAATAATTATACGAAACAAATATAATAACTTTACGAAATACATGAAACTTTCAATTACTTTATTTATAATATATTATTATATTCATAATACGAATAACTTATTTAACGTTTCGAATAATGTTTCTATCAATGTTTATGGAGGTCAGTAGTTAACTGCATCCTAAGTTGAGCGATTTGAGCGCAGCGATAAATCGCTCAATTTGGGTGCATATTAATTTTGCTTGATAAATCTTGTCAGCAGCAACCATCCTGCCAATAATATTGTTGAATACATTGTTATTTAACTGAGAAACAAAACTTTTTTCTATAATCTTAGAAACAAAAAAAGGCCAGCTAGTTGCTGACCTTTTTTGCTCCCTCTCTTGGACTTGAACCAAGGACCCCCTGATTAACAGTCAGGTGCTCTA
>DYQV01000692.1 GCA_020719105.1 Rikenella microfusus | reverse complement strand
TTTGTTAATCACAAAATTAGGTTTGAAGCACTATCGTAATATTGGTGCATAACGTTTGACGATAAACTCTCGTGGCCGTTTTAAATACGAGAGATAAATTTTCAAAACAATATAAATTATGAACGAAGCAATACAGCAACAAGAAACACAAGGCAATGGAGTTTTACCGTGTGTTACCACCAGTACTTTTGAACGAACTTGTAAAAATGCAAGATTAGACCCACCAAAAGAAGGTGGAAGGTATTGGTGCTTGATTGAAGAACAAAACGATTTAGGTAAATCACACTTCCAATGGAATTGTAGCTATCACGAAATAGAAAAACGATGGTCAGATAATCACGAAAATTATAATGTAATTTACTGGACTAAACTTGCACCGATGCCTTTTTAGTATTGATGGTAACTTATGGCTAAACGCAACTAAACGTGAACTACCCACCCACAGCAAAGCTGATGGGTTAGACTTCAAGTTTCATAAAATCAACTAAAATTCTAATTTAAATCTTAAAAACAAATGGAAAAAGTAATTAGAGACGGAAAAGTTGCCATACTTGTTTCTCCTGGTCTTGACGCAGGATGGTACACTTGGAATACTCAACACCCAGAATTACTATTCAGTCCGAAAGTGGTTGAAATGGTAGAGCAAAATGAAGCGAATAAGATCGATAAGGATTGGATTCTGGAAAACCTAGGAATTGAAAATGTTAATTGTGGTGGTGCCTCAGATTTAGTAATCCATTGGATACCCATTGGTACAGCTTTCGAAATTAACGCATATGATGGTGCGGAAAGCATAAGAACTATCGATGATCTGACCATGAGGGCTTAATGTAATGGCTGAGATTACGAGTAATTACCTTAAAAACACTACACAATTAACCAACAAAAGCCGATAGGTAATTACTTATTGGCTTTTGTTATAAAACGTTTATTTTATGATGTTTACATTAAAAGAATTAAATGAAATGCCGACTGCCGAACAAAAAGGCAAATGGTATATTGCAAAACCAATTGGCTGGACTGAAATGAGATTGTCAAAACGCATAAAAGCGGCATGGCTTGTGTTAACAAACAAAGCTATATGCACGAGGTGGCTTTAAATGTTTTATAACGGATGGCGGTATGTTTTGTTGCCGATTTCGGAGCACTTCACTGTCAAACCGTGATGAAGTTTAAAGCGAGCCACAGATGTTGTTTTCAGCACTATCTCGGCAATAAAATATACCACATGTTAGTATTCAGTTGAAAAAGTCCAGAAACAAACATTTAAACATTAACAACAAATACAAATAAAATGGCGCATTCAAGTAATAAATGCAATTTATCCTTTATTATTAATAAACTGTGAA
>DYQV01000144.1 GCA_020719105.1 Rikenella microfusus | reverse complement strand
GTTAAGCTTCACGTTTGGTATCAAATCCTTCCAAATAATCGGCAATTTTGCGTAAGAACATACCGCCCAACATGCCATCTACCACACGGTGATCGTACGATAACGATAGGAACATTTTATGCCGGATAGCAATCATATCGCCAGTAGGAGTTTCTATTACTGCTGGTTTCTTTTCAATACTACCTGTTGCTAAAATGGCTACTTCAGGTTGATTAATAATGGGAGTTCCCATTACATTCTTAAAGGACCCAAAATTGGTAATGGTAAAAGTTCCTCCACTAATTTCGTCCGGTGTTAGTTTATTGTTTCTGGCGGCTTCTGCCATCCGGTTAATTTCATTAGCTAAACCACTCAAATTCAGTTTATCGGTGTTTTTAATTACCGGTACAATTAAATTTCCTGATGGTAATGCCACTGCCAAGCCCACATTGATTGCTTTTTTAAGCACAATCCGTTCACCATCAACTTGTGAATTTACCATCGGATAATCGCGCAATGCTTTGGCTACTGCTTCTGCGAAAATGGGCATAAAAGTAAGTTTGGTTTTTTCGCGTTTTTCAAACGAATCTTTCACTCTATTCCGCCATAGCACCACGTTAGTCATATCCACTTCAACCATTGTAGTTACATGGGGCGATACCCGCACACTATTTACCATATACTGAGCAATGAGCTTTCGCATTCGATCCATCTCTATTATTTCATCGCCAGGCAAAATGTTAACCGCTACTAATGGCTTTTCAGAAATAGCTGTTGAACTCAAATTACTTTTTTCAGTAGTATTTGTAATTTTTATTGAGCCCCTGTTTTGCAAATAACCCAAAATGTCATTTTTTGACACTCTTCCTTCTCTACCGCTCCCGCTGATACTTGTCAGTTCTTCTAAGGTAAGGTTTTCCTTTTGGGCAATATTTTTTACCAGTGGTGAGAAAAATTTACCGGTTTCTTTATTTAGAGCATCTAAAGAATTATCCAGATTAAGGGTTATAGTTTCACTGGCTGGAGCAACAGGCAACTTTTCGGTGCCCTTTTTTTCCGGTTCTGGTTTACTGTTTTCTCCTTCATTCGTTTCAATAATTGCAATTACTTCACCAACCGGAACTAAAGAATTAACGGGATAACGGATTTCAATAATTTTGCCTTCAACAGGAGACGGCAGTTCAGAATCTACCTTATCGGTAGCTATTTCCAGCAAATTATCATCCTCTTCAACGTTATTTCCAACACCAACCATCCACTTGGTAATAGTGGCTTCCTGCACGCTTTCCCCAAGCTTGGGCATTTTTAACTCAAATCTTGACATTATTATATTTTTTATAATCAAATCATTTAGCGCTTATGAAACGTTTTTAGTTTTTTTTTGTTTAACGAAATTTTTCTATTTTCTAATAATCTTTATTTTTTTATTTTTTTTCTTGCGGATATAAGCTATGGAACTTAATTTTTCATGAGCGCATCCATTTTAAAAGTTGTAACGTCATACCATTGTTAAACAAAAACACACAACAAAATGAACCATTTTTCCAAAATAGTTATTCTTCTCTCCTTTTTATTTATTGCCTGCGATGAATCATCTTCTGATATATCCGGTTCAACGGATAAGGATTATTCTGGGTTTACCGGTGATGGCACCGGAGCGTCCGGAAATGGCGATAGTACCATTCAGGCGGGTCAGATTACTGCTGGCGAATGGAACGACTTGAATAATTGGACTTTTTGGAACAATCTACAGCAGAACTCCGATTTAAATAAATCATTAAAAAGCTGGACTTTTTTCCCTTTTAAGCGGTATTGCTTTAAAATTACCGATGCGAATAACCAACCCTTAATTAATTGTACCATAAAATTAAAAAAGGATGGAGCAATTGTGTGGGAATCAAAAACCGATAACCATGGGAAAGCCGAATTGTGGAATCAGCTTTTTATTGAAAATCAGACCGATGAATTGCTATCAGCTACGTTGAGCTATTCCAATAATACGGTTCAATTAGATACAGTGCTTCCATTTAGTATTGATACCAATAAAGTAATTTATCCAATCAGTTCAATAGCCCCTACTCAGGTTGACATTCACTTTATGGTTGATGCCACAGGTTCGATGGGCGATGAACTGGAATATTTAAAAGTGGAACTTCAAGATGTGATTCAACGGATTAATTCTGAAAATCCAAACCTCAATTTCCGTTATGGTTCTGTTTTTTATCGCGACAGTGATGATGAATATGTTACCCGAAGTTCTGCATTCAATGCTGATAAAACCGTTTTAATCGATTTTATTGAAAATCAAATAGCAAACGGTGGTGGCGATTTTCCGGAAGCTGTTCATACCGCATTAAACGAAACCCTGTTTAATCAGGACTGGGGTATTAACAATCGGGCTAGTTTGTGTTTCCTTTTATTGGATGCCCCACCTCATAATGAATCACAAATTATAAGCAGTATCAATCAATATACTCAAGCAGCATCAAAAATGGGAATCAAGTTAATTCCAATTACTGCGAGTGGTATTGATTATTCCACCGAGTTTTTAATGCGTTCATTGGCTGTTTCAACCAATGGAACTTATATTTTTATAACCGGAGATAGCGGTATTGGAGGTGAACACTTAGTGCCTACGGTTGGAACCTTTGAAGTGGAATTATTAAACCAATTATTAATTCGTGTCATCAATGAACATATCAAATAATAAAGCACATCAAATAAATTTCATCTTTCACTAATTGTTGTTTTTGTTGTTTTTGTTGTTTTTCCAAACCAGCTCCTTAAGGAGTAATTGCCTACTACGAAAAAAAAGCTCCGGAATTATCCGGAGCTTTTTGATTTTTATTTTTTTAATGCTTTTTTTATAAGTTCAGGCATTTCAGCCGGTTCTTTAGCAACTCTTACGCCGGCTGCTTCAAAGGCTTTAATCTTTTCAGCAGCAGTTCCACTCCCACTGGTAATCAATGCACCGGCATGTCCCATTCTTTTTCCGGAAGGAGCCGATTGTCCAGCAATAAATGCCACCACCGGCTTGGTTATGTTAGCTTTAATGAAGGCTGCGGCTTGTTCTTCGGCATCACCACCAATTTCACCGCAAAGCACTATGGCATGGGTATCTTTATCGGCCTCAAATAGGGTTAATAATTCAATATAGTGCAACCCAATAACCGGATCGCCACCAATACCAATACAGGTGCTTTGTCCAATTCCATTAGTGGTCAATTGATTCACCATTTCATAAGTTAACGTTCCACTGCGTGAAATTAAACCTATATTGCCTTCGCTAAATATGGAAACCGGAAGAATCCCAGCCATACTTTGTCCCGGCGAAATTAAACCCGGACAATTGGGTCCAATCATTTTTGTACCATTTTTTTCCAAAATTGGCGTTACCCTTATAATATCTATTGTGGGAATACCTTCAGTTATTGCTATTACCAACTTAACCCCTGCTTCAGAGGCTTCAGCAATAGCATCAGCAGCAAACGATGCAGGAACAAAAATTATGGATGTATTAGCTCCGGTTGCTTTTACTGCATTTTCAACGGTATTAAATACAGGAATCCCATTCACATGAGTTCCTTCTTTACCTGGGGAAACACCTGCCACCACATTTGTTCCGTAGGCTTTCATTTTTTCAGTATGGAAACCACCGTCACGTCCGGTCATTCCCTGAACCACCAACTTAGTATCTTTATTTAATAATATGCTCATATTTTTTAACTTTTCAAGTTTCTTAATCCATTCTATTTTATGCCTTTTTTGCGGCTTCTATTACTTTTCGGGCGGCTTCTCCCATACTATCCGCTGTAATAAGCGTTTTATTATCTTTCAATAATTCACGTCCTTCTTTTGCATTAGTTCCTGAAAGACGGATTACAATAGGAATTTTTACGTTCATTATTTTAAAGGCATCCAATAAACCCCGGGCCACATCATCGCAACGGGTAATCCCTCCAAAAATATTTATTAATACAGCTTCCACTTTTTTGTCGTTGAGCAGATATTCCATGGCATGTACCACTTTTTGTGGATTTGAACTGCCTCCAATATCCAAAAAATTGGCTGGATTGCCTCCATACAATTTAATCATATCCATGGTTGCCATAGCCAAACCTGCGCCGTTCACCATGCAACCGATATTCCCATCAAGTTTAATATAACTTAATCCTTTATCTTTAGCATCCACCTCCAATTTTTCATCCTCGGTATAATCAGCCATTGCATCATATTCCGTATGACGGAACAAGGCATTGTCGTCAAAATTTATTTTGGCATCCAAAGCAATTACATTGTTCTGATCATCAATCACCATCGGATTTATTTCAGCCAGAGAACAGTCTTTTTCAACGTATAATTTATAAAGTTTAACCAAAATATCAGCAGCTTGTCGCACATGGTTTCCGTTCTTCATCACTTGAAAGAATACATTCCTGGCCTGATAAGGCTGTAAACCAATTAAAGGATCAATAGCTACTTTAATAATTTTTTCAGGATGGGTTTTTGCAACCTCTTCAATTTCAACACCTCCTTCGGCACTAACCATAAGTAATACCGATTTAGTGTTTCTATCATTTATTAAACCAACATAAAGTTCATTTTCAATATTTACGGCACTGCATACCAAAACTTTCTCAACGATTAAGCCTTTAATATTCATTCCTAAAATATTATTCGCCGCTTCCAATGCTTTTTCCTTTGTGGCACAAAATTTTATACCTCCCGCTTTGCCTCTTCCTCCAACTAAAACCTGAGCTTTAACAACCACAGGTCCATTAATTGTTTCATAAGCTTCAGCCACTTGCTTTGGTGTATAGCAAACCACCTGTTGCTGAACAGGAATCTTATAATCTGCGAATATCTCTTTCGCTTGGTATTCATGAATTTTCATAAGCAAGAATTGTTAAATAACTAATAAAATTGTTTTATTAATGCATTTACCATTAATTAATGTGCATTCAATTGCGTAAACTTAAATAAAGTTCATAAACATTTGAACGTTCCACTACACAAAAAACATTATTATATAACATATATCATTGTTTTTTATCATAAAACAATTATCTGAGCGAAAGTAAAAATTAAAAATTCTATTTTTACCATTGATTCTCAGTACTAAAAATTAGTAACATGTCGGAAATTTCACAAAACCAAAATAAACGAATCAAAAAACTAATCGAAGTTTCGGAACTGACTATTAAAACCGGAAATGCACGATCATTTATTCTGGAAAACAGAGAGTTTATCAACAAAGTCATACCCTCTGATTTTATCTTCCTTTTTGATGAATTAATCCGGTTGGGATATACTATGGATGAACTAAAAACAGCATCAAATAAAATTTTGAATATTTTTCATATACCCATTCAGGAATACCCAACATTTCTTCCTGAAAAAGACAGCTTTTTATGGTTACTTTCTGAAAACAATCGGGTTATGGAAAAAATGCTTAGCCAGATAAGCCCAGTTTTTAAGCAACTCAATAAAGAACCCGAAAACCAAGAACTTGTTAAAACTGTACTCTATTTATTTAAGGAACTTCAAAAATTTGAAGCGTATTATACAATTAAAGAAAATGTTTTATTCCCAGCTATTGAAAGTCAATGGCCCAATTATCGGTGCTTACAGATTATGTGGTCGTTTCACGATGATATCCGCAGAAAAATTAAAGGTATTATACAAACATTAAGTGAGTTACCCATTGATTTAAAGACACTAAACCCATTGGTTGGGGATGTATTTTTTAATATGACCACCATTAAGTTTAGGGAAGAAAAGATTGTATTTCCATTAATGCTGAGCACTTTTCCGGAAGAACAGTTGCATAAACTATTGGAAGAAAGCGCTGCACTTGGTTTTCCTTACGTTCAACCTGAAAACTTGGAGGTTAAACCTACTATGTCAGGCTATGATAACGGTCTTGTTGATTTAGGAACTGGTCAAATGAGTATTGAACAGTTAATTTTACTTTTCAATCACTTACCCATTGACATAACTTTTGTAGATGAAACAGATACTGTAAGGTTTTTTTCAACTCCAAAAAAACGTATTTTCCCAAGAACCAATGCAATTATTGGGCGAAAAGTACAAAATTGTCATCCCCCGGAAAGTATGCATGTTGTAAGCCTGATAATTGAATCATTTAAAAACGGAAGTAAAGACAAAGCTGACTTTTGGATAAAAATGCACGAGACCTTTATTCTAATTCAATATTTTGCGGTCCGTGATAAAAGCCAACAGTACAAAGGTGTAATTGAAGTTACACAGGAAATAACTGAGATTCAGGCTATTTCTGGCGAAAAACGGATACTTGATTGGCAATAAATTAACAGATTCATACATCAATTATTATTTAATCCAGTAAAAATGAATATCATTTTTAGCGATATTAGTCTGCTTTACAGAAAACCTAA
>DYQV01000143.1 GCA_020719105.1 Rikenella microfusus | reverse complement strand
TTAATAATATAAAGACAATCGCCCTTTAATCAATTACAAGCTTCTGTTCAATTACTTTAGTGTCCCCAGTTATTTTTATATAATAAATCCCTTTTCCAAATTCCGAAAAATCAAGAGTGATTGTTCCCGGAAGTTGTTGCAATTGCATTTGTTTCAACAAGGTTCCTTGTGGGCTAAAAAGATGCAAAGAAATGTCAGTCAAGGTATTCGGTATTTTAATAAAAAACGCACCCTTACTTGGATTTGGGTAAACAGTCAATCCATCAAAACAAACTCCAGCAATGGCATCTGGACTTTCCACCGTAACTGTTACCATTGCTGAATCGGTTGTACATGGATTGGTTACTAAATATTTAAAATGATAAATACCAGCACCCGCCTGATTTGGGTTAAAAATGGACCCTTCTAGTGCTTGAGAAAAATCCAGGTCAATCCATTCGCCTCCGGAGTCAGGGTTGTTAAGAAGGTAATCAAAAAGATCCATTTCTAACACGGTATTTTTTACTAATACTTGATTGTCCGTACCAGCCGTAATGGGTTGGTAAAAATTCAACATGGCTGGCTCCGAATAGGTTATTCCCCATTCATTGGAAACAGCACAAAAATAGTTGCCAAAAAAACCTTGATTAATGTGCTTTAAAAATAAAGTATCATTGTCGGAACTTGCAATTGGATAATCATTAAAATTCCATTCATAATTAAAGGGAGCAGTACCTTCTGATTTTACCACAAAAAATGCTTCACTTCCAGTGCATGTTAAAGCATCAAGCGGCTGAATGGTTATAATCGGTATTCGTCCGTCAACAGTAACTTTGATAATCGAGCTATCGGTCATGCATGTATTGAATACTTTGTAGCTAAAGCGATAAGCTCCTGTTCCTGCTGACATTGGACTAAATATACTCCCTTGTAATGCACCAGAACCATCTATATCGGACCAGATTCCGTATTCAGTTGGATTATCAAGGAGTAAATCAGTTAAATCTAATCTTGTTACCGTATCTTTTACTACTCTTTGATTATCGGTCCCACCAAACACATCAGCAATAAAGCTTAATTCAGCTTTTTGTGAAAAGACAAAACCCCAATTATTACTGATTTTGCAATAGTAGAAGCCTTCCTTGTTGTAAATGGCTGAGGAAATTCTCAAGGTATCGTCTTTGGCATCTTGCAAAGGGGTTGCACCAAAATACCATTGATAAGCTAAAGGTTCAGTTCCCGAAACAGATGTTACAAAAAGCACCTCGGTTCCTTTGCAAATCATTTGATTTACCGGTTCAGCCAAAATAAACGGAGCTATTCCCAAGGTGGTAATATTTTGCTTTAAGGCAAATAATGACGTATTGGGAATGGACTGGTTGTCCTGTGTTAATAAATACAAAGAATAAGCGGTATTTTCAGTTAATCCTTCAAATGAAATTGTATCCGGATCATATCCTTCCAATAGTTCAACCGCATCTGATTCTAATAGCTGCTGAATGGTAGGTACTGATTCCGTTTTTAATTTTAACCGATAGAAAATTCTACCCGGTTCATCCATCGACACGATTGAACTAAAGGAATGGGAAGTTATACTATCCGTTTTTGGAAAACCTGCTATGAATGCGGGAGCCTTCGTGTCATTCAATGATTTGGTTGTGAAGGATGTTTGAATGGAATCGGTTAAATTACCTGCTATATCGGCAAAAGCTTTTGAATTTAATTTGGCAGAATAGGTAATTTCATTAGTAAAAGATTCTGATGGCCAAATGGTGATTAATTGGTTGTTGTTGCTTATACCGGCATTAAATGAAAGGTTTACGCCATTTACATCGTACAGTTTTAAATCAATAACTGATTTAAGATACGATTCATCGATTATCTGACCGGTTTCAGTAAGCAACGGTTCGTTCGAAGTGATTTTAATAAATGCATTGAGTTCAACATCGGTAGCATTATTTGGAGGGGTAATGGTTAGTATGGGTGCTTCATTATCAGGTATTACCTCGGTTGTAAATGAAATAGTATATTTATTGGTTTCATTTCCGGCTGCATCTTCAAAAACTGAAACGGGTATCTCAAAATAATACACCGTTTGATAAGCAAGAGGAGATGAAAAGGAAACCGTAATTTGTTTTTTTGTAATATCAATGGTGGCTTGCAATGCAACAAGTGCACCTGCACTATTTCCAATGTGGCACACCAAATTATTTGTCAGGTAAGTTGAAGTAATCAATCCGGCAGTATTTGTAAGCAAAGGTTCATTGCTGCTGATTATAACCTGGGAATTAATATTAATGTTTGTTGCGTTATTGTTGATGTTAAATGCCAATTCTGGCGCAACAATATCCGGTTGAGCATTGGTGGTAAAAGTGGATTGCACCCCTTGTGTTTTATTACCGGAGGCGTCAGCAAAAGCCTGATTACTTATAGTAACCGAATAGCTGGTTTGGTAATTCAAGCTTATTCCCGGGGTCAAGGTAATGAGTTTTTGGTCGCTTGAAATGCTTACAGAATAGCTTATGCTACCTTGGTTGTTAGCCACAGAGATTGCACTATTAATATAGAGAGCATCCAACGGGTTTCCACCACTATTCTTTAGTGATTCATTAGAACTTATAATTATTTTACTTGAAATAGGTACTTGAATGGCTCCATTAAATGGGGTAATGCCAAGAATTGGTGAGGCAATATCAATGTTTTCAATAGTATATGAATGGGTTGAGCTGGTAGTAATATCAGAATTCATATCGGCAACTTCAATTTTGTAATAAACAGTAGCTCCCGCCATTTGTGGGGGAATAGCAGTTTGCGTGGTGTACAAACTGCTACCCGAAGTACCCATTGTGATGGAATTACTTATGCTACTTGAATTGGTTCCCCATTTTAAGACCACCGCTCCAATTCCCTCGGCATCAGTAATAGCGGCTGAAACGTTGACAACATCAGTAGTTTTTGGAACAGCCGGTAGGGTAACAATGTCGGCAATTATACTTGGACTGTTTCCTCCCCAAATTTTATATACAAATTCAGGATGATCAATAAATGGGTTCCTGTTGTGTTGCAATAAATAAGCTGATTCATTTCTATTAATTTCTTTTGTACTAATTGGGTCTTCATTGTTCCATTTAATAAGCATATTCAATGCCCAGTTTGTAAAACAAGGAAAACTGGTACTATTGGTCATGTCAGATCCCGGCCAACCGGCAATAACATTTTCATATCGCGTTGCCATATAAAAATAAATCCGTGCAAAATCCCCTTTATATTCATCAATGGGTTCAAATACAGTACCGGTGTAACCGGGATAGGAACAACTTCCCAACTTGCTTCCATTGGTTGATGTCCAGGTTGGTGATGTAACTTCACCAAAGGGATAATTGCTGCGACGGCTATTTACATATCCATCGGTGGGCACAATATGAAATAAATCGGAGTACATGGGTGATGCATCATTAAACCAACTTTTTGGGAATGAGTGTTCGCGGTTATAGCAATCGCCTTCGCCGGAATAATTGCCACACTGATCGGTAGTAAAGGTAAAAGAATAAGCGGAAGTACTATCGCTCTTAACCGAATACATATCGAACACGTAAGTGGTTCCTCCAATTTCTAATTTGTCGGTGGTTTTATAGGCAGTCCATAACCCACTGTAGGATATAATGGTATGGCCTTTTATGATGTTGTATAATGCTGTTTTTAAGGGTGCTCCTGAAAGAGTTTCGGTTCCATTGTAATAACCGCTTGGAATACTTTTTTGCTGACCTAAAAGAAGGGTTACATTAAGCAAAAACATCCAAACCGTTACCAGATATTTTGCTGACCGAAAATTTTTCATAGTCTTAATGTATTGTTTATTTTCATTGAACCCGCTGCTACTTGCCATTTTTAGGAAAAGCATTTCCGGTTTTTGTAGCGAATATTAAGGCAGGCAAGTTATCTATTGTTCTATACATTCACAAATATTTGACCAAAAAGTTATGAATTTACATAATATATAGGTAAATGGTCTTTTATTTGAAACAAATTTAGGAATAGAGCCTTTAATTGAACATTTTTTTCATTTGGGAAATAGTCCCGATTCAAAAATAAAGATTCTTAAACATTATACCGGAATTTTTATTACTGTAACATCTGATTTCCTGAGTCGTCTATTGAAAGGATTTTAATAAAAACTATAAAATAGAAAGTTATGAAAACCCTTAATTTAATTGCAGCTTATGTTTTTGTAGCCTTTACGATAACTTCGTTAAATGCGCAGGAAAAATCAGAAGTCAGGAATGTTACCGGATTTAACGGCATTGATGTTGCCGAAGGGATAAAAGTGGAATTAACTCAAGGCCCAAAGGAATCGGTTGAGGTGATTGCCGATGCTGAATACATTTCCAGGGTAATAACGGAGCTTGATGGAACCAAACTTAGCATCCACCTGAAAGGAAACGACTGGAATGGATGGAATAAAAAAGTACTGGTAAAGGTTACTTCCGTTACAGTGGAAACCATTGAAGCCAGCAGTGGTTCGTCATTGGTTACTCAAAACCTTATAGAATCTGAAAACCTGAAAATGTCGGTAAGCAGCGGCGCGAGCATTCACGTAGCTTACAAAGCTCCCAATTCATCATGCGAAACAAGCAGTGGTGCCACAGCTAAACTAAAAGGAGTTACCAAATATTTTGATGCCGATGCCAGCAGTGGTTCGAGTATTAAAGCCTTTGAATTAAAAGCAATAAAAGTAAAAGCTGATGTTTCAAGCGGTGCCAGTATTGAGGTAGATGTTGAAGAAGAATTAAGTGCTGAGGCAAGTTCTGGTGGCTCAGTAAACTATACAGGAGACCCAAAAATGAAAGATATTGAAAAATCTTCGGGCGGCAGTGTGAAAAAAGAATAAAAACAACCCTTAAGCCATAAACTTTTTAATTATTAAAAATTCCTTCCTAGGCTTTTAGGAAGGAATTTTTTATTTCAACCCAGCATCATCCAAAATGGTGTTAAGTAGCTTATTTAAAGGGTAAAGAGCCCGATGTATAGTTACCAGTTTTGGAAGTAAGTCATTACTCTCAATATCATTGGTTGATAATTCAGTTAGTACAATGTAATGTTTGTGTTTCAGTAAATCAATGTGTTCAAAATCCTTGGGAAATCCTTTGGGAGCTGTTTTGAGCTTATCCTGATCCCATAATCCGCTAAAATATTTTTTGAATTCGGGAGCTTCCAGTATTTCTAACAACTCTTCGGGAACTTGAAAAAACTCAGTCCTCAAAGCTTTCAGATAGGCGGGTTCTGTCATATATATTCCTCCGCCGGAAATTGATTTTCCGGTAGGTTCAATGTGAACGTAAAAGCCAGCCCCATTGCTGTTTTTTCCTCCGGGGGCTATATTCGCAGCAAAGTTTGGTTTGTAGGGTGTTTTGTCGTTACTGAATCTCACATCGCGGAATATCCGATACACGCAATCTTTTGATGAAATGCCGGCTAACCGGGGTTCTGTTTTTACCAGTTGAGGAATCAAATCATCAATAAATACTTTAAAATCTTTGATAGCACTTTGATACCAGGTTTTGTTTTTTTCGAACCAAATTTTGTTGTTGTTATACTTGAGTTCTGTTAAAAATGGAATTACATTTTGTGTTAGCATAGCTGATTGAATTTTTTTGGTTCGTCTATTAAAAAGCAATGGATTGTTTTTCAATAGAATTCATTAGATTTGATAGTGATTATGCGAAAATGAAAGATAAACAAAAATATGCAATAATAGTTGCAGGCGGAAGCGGAAAACGGATGGGTGGCGATGTACCCAAACAATACATGCGTTTAGCCGGAAGACCCATTTTAATGCATACCCTGGAAAAATTTCATGCCTACGATGCTAAAATGACTTTGATTTTAGTTTTACCGGAAGATCAACATCCTGATTGGTTACGTTTGATTCGGCAATATGCATTTACGGTGCCACACCATTTAGCTAATGGAGGCTCGGAGCGTTTTTTTTCAGTGTTAAATGGGTTGCAAAAACTGGATTCCGATGGTTTGGTTGCTATACATGATGGTGTGCGTCCCTTAGTTAGTTTGGAAACCATAGATAGATGCTTTGAGGCGGCGGCTATTTATGCTACTGCAATTCCGGTAGTGCCAGTAACTGAATCGGTTCGGTGGAACAATAAAGTTACCAATAAAGCCCTGGATCGCCGATTGCTTTTTTTTGTCCAAACTCCACAGGTATTCAGCCTTAGCCTATTGAAAGAAAGTTACAACCAATCTTTTGATACAACTTTTACCGACGATGCCAGTGTAGTTGAAAAAATGGGTCATGAAGTTCATTTGGTGGAGGGAAATCCTGAAAACATTAAAATTACCCGCCCTATGGATTTACTTGTAGCTGAGGCGATAATTCAAAAATAATTGCTATTACGCAAATTCTAAATCTCTACC
>DYQV01000142.1 GCA_020719105.1 Rikenella microfusus | reverse complement strand
CATCGGGATAGCTACACCCAAAATTGGGATTATTTTTTCTCCCAATATTGAGGTGCAGCTTAATCGTCTGGATTATTCTTGAATAATCCGGGTTAAATTTATTATAAGAAAGCCTGTTGGATTCACCGATTAACTTTTTAATTTGAAAGTTTGTTTCTACTTTTACAAACATTTAATGAAAAGTATATATTTTGAAATTTAGTGAATTTAATCTCCACAAAAATGTTTTTGAAGGAGTAGAAGCCATGGGCTTTATAGAACCATCTCCGGTTCAAGAACAAGTTATCCCAGTTGCACTCGAAGGAAAAGATTTGATTGCTTGTGCACAAACAGGTACCGGAAAAACGGCCGCCTATTTATTACCGTTGATGCATCATTTATGTACCAACCGTTCAAATAAAATAAAAGGTCTTATTTTAGCACCAACCCGAGAACTGGTGTTGCAGATTGACCAACAATTCCAAGGGTTTGCTTACTTTACGGGTTTGGAATCCATAGCTATTTACGGTGGAAGTGATTCCGGAATTTGGGAACAACAAAGAGCGGCCATTGAACAGGGATGCAATATTTTAATTGCTTCACCTGGCAGGTTACTTTCCCATTTGAATTTAGGTTATGTTGATTTATCGGAGTTGGAATACCTCATATTGGATGAAGGAGACAAAATGCTTGATATGGGCTTTGTTGACGACATAAATAAAATACTAACGTATTTGCCAACCAAGCGCCAAACATTGATGTTTTCTGCAACCTTTCCCCCTAAAATACGGATTTTAGCTAATTTATTGTTGAAGAATCCTGTTGAAATCAGCATTGCGGTGGCAAAGATGGCTGAGGGGGTATTGCAAGCTGCTTATATGACGTTTGATAATCAAAAGAACAAGCTTATCAGTTATTTATTGACAAACAAAGAACTCGACAGTGTTATCATATTTTCTTCCACAAAAATTAAAGTAAAACAACTTCATTCTGAATTAGTTAAAGCTGGTTTTGCAGCCAAGGCCATTCATTCCGATTTGGATCAAGCAGAACGGGAAACAGTAATGCGCGATTTCCGCAACCGTAAATTTCCAATTTTAGTGGCTACTGATATTGTTTCGCGAGGCATTGATGTTGATAACATTGGTTTGGTAATAAACTACGATGTTCCTCACGATGCCGAGGATTATGTGCACCGGATTGGTCGTACTGCCCGGGCAAGTTCCACTGGAGTTGGACTTACCTTTATCAACGAAACCGATATTCCCCGTTTTGCGCGGATTGAGAAATTAATAAAAGACACTATTTTTAAAGCTCCCAATCCACCGGAAATAGGAGATGGACCGGAATACAATCCACATACTGTTCGCAAAATTAACCGGTTACATTCGCAACAAAAATCGGGAAAATTCAACAACCGGCGTCGCCAGCCACGGCAATAGTAGGTAACTCGCAGCGCCTGCTGCGAGAGAATCATAAGGGGCAAAGCTGCCTGTCTCGCTTTAGCGGAGCACTTAGCCGTCCATTGGCTATAGCCATAGAAAAGTTTGTTCATTTGGCAATCCTTCTATTCTTTTTTAACACCTTAATGTTGCTTCAATAATGACATTTCCAAAAAATATCTTAATTTAGTGCAACAATAATTGTAAAATCTTGGCTTGTTTTAACTGATTGAAATACTTGAAACTCATGGCAAAAAATTTATTTTTCCTTTTGGCTTCAGCCACCATTATTTTGTTTGTACAGTGTAAAAGAGCCCCCTTGCAAACCAATCCGTTAATAAAACCAGCATCTGATTTTGGTTTGAACGATGGGGAGATACACTTGAATGTAACCGGTGGTAAAATGCCATACACCTTTATTTGGTCGAATCAAAAAACCGATTCAGTAATCAATCAGTTGGCAGCCGGTACTTATTTTGTAACCATTACCGATGCCAAAAACCGTCAATTGATAGATACCCTTGTGGTTACCCAGCCACCATGGCCGGTTTGTGTGGATGCTCAGGGGAATAGTTACAAAACAGCCGTTCTTGGGGGTAAAACATGGATGGTTGAGAATTTGAGGAATACCTTAACTAATAAAGGCGATTCCATCCAATGCCTGGTTTATAACGACAGTTTGGCTCATGCAGAAGCTTACGGACTTTTATACACTTGGGATGCAGCCATGAACCATTTGTCGAATGAAGGTGCACAAGGAATTTGTCCCGATGGCTGGCATATTCCAACAGATATGGAATGGAAAGCATTAATCGACACAGTATCTAGTGTTGAAAATGGTATTCCCAACCCCGGAAAAGAGCTTTCGCTTGAATATGCAGGATATTACAATAACTCATACCAAAATTTGGGTGCATCGGTTAGTTTCTGGTCATCTACTCAAGCTAATGATAATGCGTGGAAGCGTTATTTCCATAAAGACATTTCGAAGGCTTTTCGCTATCATGAGAAAAAAACAAATGCTATTTCTGTACGTTGCGTAAAAAATTCAAGTCCTGAATAAAAAGTTTGAATTATGATTGGCAAATTATCCCTAAAGGAGCGGTATGTATTATTTGCCTTGGATGATGAGTTTGGCTACATCATTACTAACAATACTGTATATTGGATTGGATTGGCAGGTACCGTATTATTTGAAATGATACAAGAAGGGTTGCTTTCCATTGAAAAGGATTCTTTAATAGCGCACTGTATTGATTCAGATGTTCCTTGTTATAAAAAAGTATTAACCATTTTAGAAAAGAGCAAAAATCCACCAAAAGTGGAATCTGTGCTTTTAGATTTATGGAATTTCAAGCAGGAAATTCAGCAAGAAATTATTGAAATGTTAGTTCTCAAAGGAGTTCTAAAGGAGGTAAAAAAAACCCGATTCTGGTTTATAAAATTTAATCGATATCCAACCGTAAATCATATTCCCGAGAAAGGGTTGCGCAAATATCTATTGTTACTGATTAAGAAAAAGCGGTTACTCAGCATTGAGAATTACCTATTGCTAAGAATGATAGATCAATGCGATTTAATAATTGAAATCTTCGGAAAAGAGAATAAATCTCTGGTTCTGCATTACCTTGAAACTGTTCAGGAAATCAGTGAGCACTCATCGGAACTATTCGAAACTATTAAAACACTTGAAACAGCATTGCTTTCAGCCATTGATAATAAAAATTTTCACCTGATTCTGGAAGATGGCTAATTATTTTAATAACATATCTTTATAAATAGCATAATAAAGATTCACCCCATAAGGAATAATATCATCCGGAAAGTTATAATCGGAATTGTGTAATTTAGGATGATCTTCCCCTGCACCCAATCCAAAAATAGCACTCGTAAATTTTTGCGAAAACCTAGCGAAATCTTCTGCCCAAGGAAATGGTAATTCCATCATAATTATTTTATAACCAAGTTTTTCAGCTTGCTCGCTAATACCTTTCACTAACAAGGGATTGTTTTGGTTTGATGGATAAATATCGGTAGAACTAATTTCTAAATGCAGCTTTTGTTCAGTGGATATTCTTTGAATTGTATTTTTGGTTTGTTCAATAAGTATATCCATATCAGCATCCAAAAACGAGCGAAGTGTAATGAGTATTTCAGCATGTCCGGGAGTAGTTCCAAAACTGCGATCCCCTAAATTAGCATGAACAATGGTAGTTAGCACAAAATCGTTAAACAGATATTTCTTTTCAGGAAGTTTGGTTACTTCATCCAAAATTTTTGACAAAGCAATGGCTGGACTAATTCCCTTTTCCGGCTCCGCTGCATGGGAAGTTTTGCCGGTTAATTTTACCATTAAACCTTGCGATGCCGCCGTAAATGTATTATTCTTAAGCAGGATACTTCCTTTTGGATATCCCGGAATATTATGCAGCGTGAAACAATAGTTGGGAGTGATGCGCGTAAAATTTGAGTCATTTATTACTGCAATGGCTCCTTCACCAGTTTCTTCGGCTGGTTGAAACAATAACACCACTTTCCCTATTTTAGGTCGGTTAGTCCCAATTAATTCAGCTAACCCAATCATAATAGCCATGTGACCATCGTGTCCACATTGGTGGCCTACCCCATCGGCTCTTGAAGCATAATCAACCACATTAATTTCGTGAACCGGTAAGGCATCCATTTCGGCCCGGAACATTACACAGGGGCCCTCACTTTTCCCTTTAAATACAAAGGCTACACCATATCCACCTAAATTATCGATAATTTCATCGGGCTGATACCGGATAATGGTTCTCTTTAGTGCTTCAGCAGTAAACTCCTCACTGCCTGATATTTCAGGATTCTGATGTAACGATTGTCGGATACTTATTAAGTGCTTATAGTCAGTAATCATTCTTCAATAGTTATAGTAATTCTGTTAAAAATGATGCAAATTTGCAGCCTTGTAATTATGACAAAAATATAATAGAAAAACACAATGACCCTTAAAAAAATGATGGTGTACGGCATAGTAATTTTAGCTATGCTTTTTTGGAGTATGACTTATATATGGTATAAGGTTGTATTTGAGGCATTGCAGCCTATTTCTGTTATGGTTTTCCGATTGTTATTTTCATCTATTTTTTTGTTTTTGTTTTCAGTGCTGATAAAAAAGCTGCAAATACCTTCAAAACTTGATTTTGGTTGGTTGGCGCTATTGTCATTATTCCAACCTTTTTTGTATTTTTTAGCCGAAAGTTATGGGGTAAGTATGGTTTCAGCAACGGTTGCTTCGGTTATTATTTCAACCATTCCCATTTTTACTCCATTTATGGCCTATTTGTTTTATGGTAGTAAAATTTCAATTTTTAATGTGTTTGGTATTATTATTTCTTTTGTAGGTGTATTGATGGTGGTTTTAGGGCAAAATTTACATTTTAATGGCTCTCTTTTGGGAGTTTTAATTTTGTTTGGAGCCGTGATGGCTGCTTTGGGCTATTCAGTTATAATTGTACGGCTGGCTGGAAAATACAGTTCATTTACCATAATAAGTTGGCAAAATTTGTTTGGTTTTTTCTATTTTTTACCCTTTTTCTTCTTGTTCGATTGGAATGGATTTGCATTTTCAGCCATTGATACACGAATTATGCTTAACCTTATTTATTTAGCATTTTTTGGTTCCTCCATAGCCTATGTATTTTTTACCTATTCCATAAAAAATTTGGGAATTACTAAAGCTAGCTTGTTTACCAATACCATTCCCCTTTTTACTGCTCTTTTTGCTTACTTAGTACTGGGTGAAATCCTTCCCATTTTTAACATGATGGGAATAGCAATAGTGCTCATAGGATTGTTTATGGGGCAAATTAGAAAAAGGAATTAGCTAGTTGTGTATGAGTAATGAGCGGTAAACTTTTGATAAAACCTAATATCCGCAAGTCACGGTGTGTCTTGTTGATTTAATGACACTTATTAAAACTTACATTGATATTTTAATTAAAGTGTCACGCCGTGACTAACAATAAGTTAGATTTTTATACGCAGATTTAAGGTTATACTTTTTATTTAGAAATGTGGATTTTTTTAGGACTCATTTCCTGCCTTTTTTTAGGGTTTTATGATGTAGCAAAAAAGCTTTCGTTGAAAGACAATGCTGTGATTCCGGTATTGTTTTTTGCCTCTGCCACCGGAGCTGTTTTATTCATGCCAATAATAGCTCTATCGAATTTGGGTTTAATCACTGAATCTTCCCTATTTTTTGTTCCAACGGTAAGTATGACAGTGCATGGATTGATTTTTTTAAAATCAATTTTGGTCGGTTCTTCATGGATTTTTGCCTATTATGCATTACACCACTTACCACTAACCATTGTTACCCCAATACGAGCTACTGGCCCTGTATGGACACTTCTTGGGGCTTTAATTATTTACCACGAAGTTTATAATGGGTGGCAATGGGCCGGTATAACGGTCGTTTTCATCTCTTTTTATTTATTCTCGGTTGCTGGAAATAGTGAAGGAATTGTATTTAGAAACAACCGTTGGATTCTTTTTATGGTAATTGCTACGCTGCTGGGTTCAGCAAGTACTCTTTACGATAAATATTTAA
The DNA here is from genome assembly GCA_020719105.1 of Rikenella microfusus. Lineage (GTDB taxonomy): Bacteria > Bacteroidota > Bacteroidia > Bacteroidales > SZUA-534 > GWE2-40-63. Next base: position 435 of record DYQV01000142.1, on the reverse strand, counting down.
TTAGCAATTATCCCAGAATGGCTGTTCAGGCTTGGTTTTCAGTGTATATGATTCCCGTATTTCTACCTTTTCTTTTATTCCTTTGGTATCCTAAACGAAAAACAAGTACACTATTTACCTGGCGCTGGACTATACCCGTAATTGGGATATTGCTTACAATTGCTGATTTTGCCTACTTTTATGCCCTTTTCAATCCTGATGCTTTAATTACCATTCTTTCCTTGCTTCGAAGAACCAGTGTAATTATTTCATTTGCAGCAGGAGCTATTATATTTAAAGAAATAAATTTAAAACGGAAAGGATTGGCTTTATTGGGGATTCTGGCAGGCGTGTTATTGATTGTCTTTGGAAGTTAACCCGCTTTATTCATACCTGAGCATAGCGAAAGGTGTGAATGTGCTATGGGTATTGGGTTGCAAAGCGGGAACCGAACAA
>DYQV01000691.1 GCA_020719105.1 Rikenella microfusus | reverse complement strand
CTGAAACAGATACAAAGATACAATTTTTTTTCTTTTTCAAGGCATACATCAACTGCTTTTGCGATAGCTAAGTACAGCTATTACATTAAATACGAAAGTAAACGCAAGCAAAGCTGCTAATTGCTTCCAAAGTTGTAGTATATCACTTCCCTTGAGGTAAACAGCCCGCATTACTTCCATAAAATACTTTAATGGGTTAAAAGCTGCTATCCATTTAGTCCATTCGGGCATACTGTCGATTGGTGTATAAAGTCCACTTAACATAATGAAAACCAGCATAAAAAAGAAGATAATAAACATGGCTTGTTGCATCGATTGTGCAATATTCGAAATAATAAGTCCTAACCCTGAAATGGCAAAAATATAAATAACGGCAAAAAAATAAATTGTAAAAAAATGACCGGCTGGTATCAATCCATATACAGCCCACGCCACCAAAAAACCGATATTAATTACAATAAAACCAATTATCCAGAATGGAATTAGTTTGGCTAAAATAAAAGTTGACTTCGGTACGGGGCTTACATTCATTTGTTCCATAGTGCCTAATTCTTTTTCGAAAACAATGGATACAGCAGGCAAAAATCCGCAAATCAACGATAAAATCATTACCATAAGTGCTGGAATCATAAACACCTGGTAGTTAAGATTGGCATTAAAACGGTATTGTTGGTCAATTTGAATGGTGGAAATTCCCGATTGCGTATTGGATGCAGTTACTAATTTTTTTATAATACCGGCATTATAATCGGCAATTATACCCGAAAGATAAGTCATGGCAATACCACCTTTCATGCCATTTACCGCATTTGCCGAAATCATTACTTTGCCACCTTGCGCATTCACTAAGTTTTTTTCAAAATTAACAGGAATCTGTAAAATAATATCCGCTTCCTGATTTTCAATGCTTTTAATGGCAGTATTATATGTAGTAGAAACATCGGTTAATCTAAAATAGCCTGATGAAGTGATTTTATGAGTTAATTCGCGCGAAAACGAACTTTGGTCATTGTCCACAATGCTGATATTCAGATTTTTAATTTCGTAACTTGCTGCCCATGGAAAAACCAGCAAAACTATAAATGGATATGCTAAAATCAAACGGGGCAGAAATTCATTCCGCTTTATTTGTCTGAATTCTTTTCGTAATAAATATTTTAACATAAAAATCTTACTGTAAAATCAGTTTGACTATTTTCTAATTTGTTGTAAATGCCTGAAATACGTTGCCCACTTTTTTGGTAATCTTGTTACTTAAAAGTGGATAACGTATTTCAGGCATTTACAGCTTTATTGGCACATTGGCACATTGGCAAATTGGCACATTGGCAAATTAAACCTCAATCGACTGAATTTCAACCAA
>DYQV01000690.1 GCA_020719105.1 Rikenella microfusus | reverse complement strand
ACAATACTCCGTTAGTTTTTAAGCGGCAATTCGACCCCATTCCAGCAGTTCTTTGACAATTTTCTGATTTTTTGCTGAGTTCGGGTTAATTGCGAACCTGCAAATAAATCGATCCAGCATCAAAGTGTTGTTAAAGAACGTTTTATAATTGGCCATTGAAAAGGGTGCTTTATCTGTTGGCATACTGGAAACCCAGTCGTACTTTGCCAGATTTACAGCTGTGAGCGATGCGTTAAAGTGAAAATCCAGTTTATTTTCACTTCTTGCCTGGCAGTCGGTTAGCCCGGTGTGTTGCTTTGCATCACGATACAAAAACTCGATTTGAAAGCGGGAACGGTAATATTGTACGATTTGTTTTCCATCCTGCTGAAGATCGGTTGAGAAATAGAGTTTTCGGGCTACTTCCTGCCCATCTTTAAAAAAGACAGCCATGGCAAGTTTAACTTCTCTCTTGAAAGCCTTTGAATAGACTACTGCAGAGTATATTGTCAAGTCCTCGTTGCAAATCTCTTTATCGAAGTAATTTGTATCGGGATTGGTAATGTTGACCCTGCCTTCAAACTTTTTAGGCCTTCCCTTTTTACCGGTTGGGTCGCCATAGTATTTGTACATCAAAACGCTGTCATCTCTGAGCCGACTGATGAAATGCAACTCTGCTGTCAAAACTTTATCGACAAAAGGCTTTTTTGAAAAGTATGCATCAGCCACCATATAAACAGAGATTTCTTTGAACGTTCCTGCATTATCTGTAACAATGGATGCATAGTGCGAAAGCAGGTTAAAATGCTCGGTATCCCGATTATCAATGCCAGGAGTTTGCCAGGCTTTGAGGTGAAATGCGGTTTTGTTTGCAACATCTACAACTGCGAACCCGCAGATGTCAAGCCCCCACTTGGAAGCTTTGTCTGAACCTGACCAAAATTTCCCCCGGCCATATGTTTCTTTTCCTGATTTTGGAATATAGCTGGGGTCAAAGGCAATGATACGATCTTTACCAACTATATTTTCTGAAAGAAGTTTGTTGAATGCCAGAAAATCAAATTCCTGCTCAAACTGGATTCGGTGGGTCTGCTCACAGTAAGGACTAAAGCGGGCTAACTGCATGAAATTAATTTTACCTTTGATACTCAAAATATGCCAAAGCACACTGAAAATGAAATCCTTTCGGGATTTGTTGAGGCTGGAAAATGTGTTACTTTGTAACATACTGACAATAAGACGTTTAACGTTTTGGTTAACCTTGGAAGTCATGTTTAGATAATTACGGAAATAATCATCTAATATACTGATTTCCAATGGTTTAACCAAATTTATTTCTATTTATTTTACTGAATATCAAATATTTATCACATTAATTAACGAAGTGTTG
>DYQV01000689.1 GCA_020719105.1 Rikenella microfusus | reverse complement strand
ATGAACTAATGAACATAGCCATCGTAAAATACAATGCAGGGAACATCCAGTCGGTGGAATTTGCGTTGAACCGATTGGGGCTGCAACCCACCATTACCGACGATCCGGAACTGCTGCGTACCGCTGATAAAGTAATTTTCCCGGGCGTTGGCGAGGCCAGCACCGCCATGCAATACCTTGCAAGCCGTGGATTGGATTCCGTGTTGAAAAGCCTGAAACAGCCGTTTTTGGGAGTCTGTTTAGGAATGCAACTTATGTGCCGCCATTCCGAAGAAAACAATACTGCCTGTTTAGGGATTTTCGATTTGGAAGTAAAAAAATTTCAACCTGTCGAAAAAGTCCCGCACATGGGCTGGAATACCATTACCCATTTTAAATCGCCGCTGCTTACCGGGATAAATGAAAGCGAATATGTTTATTTTGTGCACAGTTTTTATGCCGAATTGGGTCCTGAAACCGTTTGCCAAAGCAATTATATAAATCCATTCAGTGCCGGGTTGCAAAAAGATAACTTTTTTGGGTTCCAGTTTCATCCCGAAAAAAGCGGCGAGGTTGGGACCAAAATATTAAAGAATTTTATCGATCTATAAAATGTAAAGACGCACTTCCGTGCGTCTCTAAACACAATAACACATGGAAATAATACCCGCTATTGATTTGATTGATGGAAAATGCGTCCGGCTGACTTGTGGTGCCTTTGACCAGAAGAAAGTTTACAACGAAAACCCGTTGGAGGTAGCCAAACAATTCGAAGATGGCGGAATCCGCCGGTTGCATTTAGTAGATTTGGATGGAGCTAAAACCGGGCACATCATCAATAATAAAGTGTTGGCGGCCATTTGTACCAAAACCAAGTTAATAGTCGATTTTGGTGGCGGTTTGAATACCAACAACGATCTTTCTATTGCTTTTGATTCGGGAGCCCAGATGATAACCGGAGGCAGCATTGCCGTAAAAAACCGGGAACTTTTTATTCAGTGGCTTAGCGAATACGGGGTCCAACGGATAATCCTGGGTGCCGACGTACGCAACAATAAAATTGCGGTAAAAGGGTGGCAAGAAGAATCGGAATTGACTATCAACCAGTTATTGGAAAGTTATGTACCATTCGGCATCAAAAAAGTAATCTGTACCGATATTTCAAAAGACGGAGCCATGCAGGGACCCTCGTTCGATTTATACCAGCAACTGCAAACCGATTTTCCGGGTTTGGACTTTATTGCCAGCGGCGGAGTAACCACCATGGATGATGTTTTGAAATTAAAAGAAATGGGAATGCACGGCGCCATCATTGGTAAAGCTATATACGAGGGAACGATTCTTCTTGATGAGTTAAGTAAAATGATTATTCATTAGCTAATGAACCAATGA
>DYQV01000141.1 GCA_020719105.1 Rikenella microfusus | reverse complement strand
ATTTTGTGGAATAGCTTAATCGTCAGGATTATTCATGAATAATCCGGGTTAACAAAAACAACCAGTCGATATAGTGAATAGAGCCAAAACGGTTACCGTATGTTAATCAACGAATGATTTTTTGAATCCAGTACCGAAGTACCCGTTAGATAAATGTCAATCTCGCGGGCTGCTTCACGTCCCTCGCTAATGGCATGTACCACCAACGATTGGCCACGGCGCATATCGCCGGCAGCAAAAACCCCATCTTTTGAAGTATGAAATTTGCGGGTTTTCACATTGCCCCTATCATCCAGATCCACTCCAAGTTTGTTCAATAGTCCTTCGTGTTGCGGGTGCAAAAAACCAACGGATAGCAACGCCAATTCGCAAGGTATTTCCCTTTCGGTGTCTTTCACCTCTTCGAATCCCGCTTTGTTCCATGCAATATCCACAAGTTTTACTGCTTTTAGATTCCCGTTGGCATCGCCAATAAACTGTTTGGTTTGTACCGACCAAAGGCGCTCGCATCCTTCTTGCTGCGATGAGCTGGTGCGCATAATCACCGGATATTCCGGCCAAGGCATTTTTTCATTTTTTCCGACAGGAGGTTTAGGCAACAGCTCTATTTGGGTAACGCTTTTAGCCCCTTGCCTAATGGAAGTTCCCACACAATCGGATCCGGTATCACCACCACCAATGACCAAAACATTTTTTCCTGTAGCCAATAAGTTCTGTTCTGTTGGAATGGTATCGCCAGCTACCCGCTTATTTTGTTGTGTCAGGAAATCCATAGCAAACTGAACACCCTTTATTTCCCGTCCCTCTGCTTTTAAATCGCGTGGAATGGTGGAGCCTCCTGTTAATAAAATGGCACTAAATTCACCTAAAAGTTCCTTTATCGAGAAATCAACCCCAACATTGAAATTGGGTTTAAATTCAATTCCTTCTTCCATCATTACCTCCAAGCGGCGGTCGATTATTTTTTTCCCGAGTTTAAAGTCGGGTATTCCGTAGCGGAGCAACCCGCCAATGCGGTTGGCACGTTCAAAAACCGTAACCCGATGACCGGCTGAATTCAATTGGCTGGCTGCTGCCAATCCTGAAGGTCCGGAACCTACAATGGCAATTTTGTAGTTAGTCCGGATTAAAGGTATATTGGGTTTTACCCAGCCTTCGTTAAACGCGCGTTCTATAATGTTTTTCTCAATGAGCTCAATGGCTGTTGGTTCTTTATTTATCGATAGCACACACGATGTTTCGCAAGGAGCAGGACAAATGCGTCCGGTAAACTCCGGAAAATTATTTGTTGAAATGAGTATTTTATAGGCCGCCTTCCAGTTCTCCTTGTAAACCATATCGTTAAAATCGGGTATGTTGTTACCTAGAGGGCATCCATTGTGGCAAAATGGAACACCACAATCCATGCAGCGGGCCGCCTGTTTTTCGATGTTTATTTTACTGGCAGGCAGTACAAATTCTTTATAATCTTTAATCCGCTCTTCAACAGGTTTATTGGGGGGCAATTGCCTTTTATATTCTAAAAATCCGGTTGTTTTTCCCATACTAATTACTTTTATTCGGTTATAATTCCAGCCTACACTATCAAAGCATCTTCTTTCTTTTTTTGTGCTTGGTTTTTCAGTGCCATTTGGTATTCTTTTGGGAATATTTTAATGAACTTGAGCAGCGAATTATCCCAATTCTCAAGAATTTCTTTTGCCCTGGTACTCCCTGTGTAGTTGTAATGGTTGGTAATGTATTCACGCAATACCTCTTCATCGTCGTATTCAATGGTATCGTAGTCAGTAAGTTCATAATTCCGGTATTTTTCAAAAGTACCATCCACATCATATAAATAAACTATACCCCCCGACATTCCGGCTCCGAAATTGGATCCAATGGCTCCCAAAACAATGACAATTCCGCCAGTCATGTATTCGCAGCCATGACGTCCCAACCCTTCAATTACGGCAGTAGCCCCGGAATTTCTCACACAAAAACGCTCACCCGCAATTCCTCGGATGTATGCTTCTCCTGAAGTAGCGCCATACAAGGCAACGTTTCCAATGATCACGTTCTCTTCGGCCTTAAAAATTGATTTCCGATCGGGATAAACCATCAATTTACTTCCCGATAGTCCTTTACCAAAATAGTCATTAGCCTCGCCTTCTAGTTCTAGGGTGATTCCTTTTGCATTAAATGCTCCAAAGCTCTGCCCTGCCGAACCCCTGAATTTAAGGCTGATGGTATCATCGGGCAGCCCAATTCCTTTATATTTTTTCGATATCTCGTTTGAAAGCATGGTTCCTATGGAACGATCGGTGTTGCAAACCGTAAATTCCCCTTTCACCTTTTTGCCCTTTTCCAATGCAGGTTTGGCTAATTCAATAAGTTTCCAGTCAAAGAATTTATCTACACCGTGGTCTTGTTCTATTTGTTTATAAAGGCCCACATTTTTTCCCACAGGTTCTTTATACAAAATTGGACTTAGGTCAAGAGTTTTAATTTTCCAATGTTCAATTTTTTCTCGCATTTTAAGCATATCGGCCTGACCTACCATTTCATTAATAGTCCGGAAACCCATACTGGCCATAATTTCGCGTAAATCGTGAGCCAGAAAAGTAAAATAGTTAACCACATGTTGTGGGTCGCCAGTAAACAACTTGCGAAGTTCTTTATCCTGAGTGGCAACTCCAACCGGACAGGTATTGGAATGGCATTTCCGCATCATGATGCAGCCCGATGCTACTAAGGCAGCAGTAGCTATTCCCCATTCTTCAGCTCCTAAAAAGGTAGCAATGGCCAAATCGCGCCCGGTGCGCATTTGTCCGTCAACCTGAAGGGTGATGCGGTCGCGCAGTTTGTTTTTGACTAACGTTTGATGCGCCTCTGAAAGTCCCAATTCCCAAGGGGTACCCGTGTATTGAATAGAACTTACCGGTGAAGCACCCGTTCCGCCATCATGGCCTGCAATAAGAATTACGTCGGCATGGGCTTTAGCCACACCGGCAGCTATGGTTCCTACACCCGCTTTTGAAACCAGTTTAACATTGATTCGGGCTTTCCGATTGGCATTTTTAAGATCGAAAATCAACTGGGCTAAATCTTCAATCGAATAAATATCGTGGTGGGGTGGAGGAGATATTAAACCTACTCCGGGAATGGAATGCCTTACGCGGCCAATCCATTCGTCCACTTTATCGCCGGGCAATTGTCCACCTTCGCCGGGTTTGGCTCCTTGAGCCATTTTAATTTGTAGTTCATCGGCATTGGTAAGGTAATTACTGGTTACACCAAACCTTCCTGATGCCACTTGCTTAATGGCCGACCGCATGTTATCGCCGTTAGGAAGCGGTTCAAACCGGAATTCATCTTCGCCTCCCTCGCCACTGTTACTTTTACCACCAATGCGGTTCATGGCAATGGCTAAGGTAGAATGTGCTTCGTGCGAAATTGAACCAAACGACATGGCACCGGTAGCAAACCTTTTAAATATAGCTTCAACGGGTTCCACTTGCTCCAAAGGAATTGATTTGCGTGATTTGAAATCAAACAAACTGCGGATGGTGATTGCCTTTTCTGTTTGATCATTAATTTCCCGTGCATATTCTTTATAGGCTTCCAAGTCATTATTCCGGGCGGCTAGTTGCAGCAAGGTAATGGTTTTAGGGTTGAATAGGTGATGTTCTCCCTTTTGTTTCCACTGATATACACCTCCTTCATCGAGACGGGGTTTTAAACCGGCTTGTTTTGGGAACGCTAACCGGTGACGCACACAAACTTCGCGGGCGATGCCATCAAAATCAATTCCTCCCAATCGGGAAACCGTTCCTTTGAAACACTTATTGATTACCTTTTCGGATAAGCCAATGGCTTCGAATATCTGTGCCCCGTGGTACGATTGTAAGGTGGAAATACCCATCTTGGAGAAAATCTTCAGTAACCCGCCACCAATGGCTTTTACGTAGTTGTAATAGGCTTTATTGTTATCAATACCTTTGGGAGTTGCCTTGTTTGCTTCTAACGAGATAATGGTTTCAAAAGCCATGTAAGGATTTATAGCGTTTGCCCCATAACCAATAAGGGTAGCAAAATGATGGGTTTCGCGAACATCACCGGCTTCAACAATTATCCCGGTCCTAACCCGTAACCCATTCTCTACCGTATGGTGGTGTATTGCTCCAACAGCCAATAAGGAAGGAATAGGAGCATTGTTTTTGTCAATTCTCCGGTCCGAAATAAGCAGTACATTGTATCCATCGCCCATGATGGCTTCGTCGGCTTCTGCACAAATTTTATCGAGTGCCTTTTCCAGTTCACCGGGTTTTCCCGTGGCCTGATAGACGGCATCTAATACCTTGACGCGAAAATTCGTATCGTGGTAGGTGCGGAGTTTTTCCAACTGATCGTTGGTTAACACCGGTTGATCAAACGTTATTTGCTTGCAATGCAAAGGCGTTTCGGAAAGGATGTTGAATATTTTGCCTACCGAACTATTCAACGACATTACAATCCGTTCCCTTATGGGATCAATGGGAGGATTGCTTACCTGGGCAAACTGCTGTTTAAAATAATTTGATAAATGGCGGCTTTGGTTCGAAAGAACGGCTAGTGGAACATCGCTTCCCATCGAGCCCAAAGGCTCCTTTCCGGTTTCGGCCATCGATTGGATAATGAAATTCACATCTTCCTGACTAAACCCAAACGCTTGTTGTTTGGTTAGCAGGTTTTCCATGTCCGACGGAAAAGTCAATTCTTTTGAAGGAATGCTATCAATGTGTTTTTCGTTCATTGAAAGCCAACTCCTGTAAGGACGACGTTTGGATACCTCATCTTTAATTTCCTTGTCATATAAAATACGACCTTGTTCCAAATCAGCATAAACCATTTTACCGGGTTGAACCCGCCATTTTTTTATGATTTTTTCCGGTTCAATAGGCAATGCACCCGCTTCAGACGAAACTATTATTCTATCGTCGTTAGTCAATACCATCCGTGAAGGCCGCAAGCCATTTCTATCCAACAGAGCACCAACAATATTGCCATCAGTAAAACAAATAGAGGCGGGACCATCCCAAGGTTCCATAATGGAGGCATGGTATTCGTAAAATGCTTTTTTAGGAGCATTCATTTTATGGGTTTCGGTCCAAGCCTCTGGAACCAGCATCATAAGTACATGGGGTAGCGGTCGTCCGCCCATTACCAACATTTCCACCATGGAATCCAGATTTCCTGAATCGGAATTGGTTTCGTCCATTATCGGACGAAGCTTAAGCATTTCTTCAGGAGTAAATTTGGTGCTTTCCAATAAGGTTTCATTGGAGCGCATCCAGTTTACGTTTCCACGGATGGTGTTTATCTCACCGTTGTGTGCAATGTAACGGAAAGGTTGAGCCAACCGCCACTTTGGAAATGTATTGGTGGAAAAACGGGAGTGAATTAATGCAATGGCTGAATTGAGCCGTTTGTCAACCAAATCGGTGTAATAACCACGGCATTGATGGGTGCGGAACTGCCCTTTATAAACAATAGTTTTATATGAAAAAGAAGTAAAGTAGAATTCCATACTGTCATTTAGCAGTTGACGATTTATGGAATGGGCACTGTATTGGCGCAAAACAAATAATTTTCGTTCCAGATCCATTTCTGTTATTTTGCTTTTATGCGAAACAAATAGTTGTTCCACCTTAGGTTCTTTTTGCAAGGCAGTTTCACCCACCACCTGCGAAATTCTGGGCACATCGCGATACCCTAAATTTTCGAAACCCAATTCCGCTATATGTATATTAAGCAGTTTCCGGCATTCTTCACGAAGTTTTACATCGCCGGGGAAATAAATCATTCCCACCCCGTAAGAACCAAAAACTGGCAAATTGATTCCAATTTTTTCACATTCAGCACGCAAGAATTTATCGGGTACCTGAATCAGAATTCCGGCACCATCGCCTGTTTCTGGGTCGCTGCCAATAGCACCCCGGTGTTCCATATTTTCGAGCATAGTTAAGGCATCCTGAACCAGTTGATGTGATTTTACACCTTTAATATTGGCAATAAACCCAATTCCACACGCATCGGATTCATATTGAGGTGTGTACATTCCTTTCTGCTTCTGCTCTACTGGGTCTTGTGTTACTTTCTTTTGTTCCATAAACCTTGCTCCTTTTTCCTTGCACCATTGCGGTTCAACCAGTTGATGTGTTGATTCGCTTTAATTAAATAAATGATCGGATTTTAAATACCCTTTTTAATACAATTATGCAAAATCTGCACTTTGAACACAAAATAAGTACATTAATTGGTATATTAGTTACAGATTGTAAGTATTTGCAACGAAAAAATTAAATATCGTATAAATCATTAAGAATGACCTCTGAATAATAAAAGCCTTGAGGCTTTAGCAAACGTTTGAGTTAAATATGACTATTGGTTTCAAATTAGCATTTGCACTATTTTTTGTTTAGGCAAAATATCTTTACAGAGGTCAGTAGATAAATACATAACACAAAAGCAATGATATCCAGGATTA
>DYQV01000688.1 GCA_020719105.1 Rikenella microfusus | reverse complement strand
AATATTGAGGTGTAGCTTAATCGTCAGGATTATTAATGAATAATCCGGGATAATTATCATGTTTTTTCAATAATTCCTCAATATAATAATTGATACGGATTAAATTTTAAAGGACTTTTGGATGAAAATAAACAAAAAAATACTAATTCCCTTGATTTTGCTGCCTGTGTGGTATGTAATATACCTTTACTTGCAACCCCTTACCGACTTGTTTATTGATACTATTTTAGGCTTGGAAAAAGGCAAACATTTAACCGAAGCCTTGCGTTTCTTCGTTTTTGAATTCCCAAAAGTAATGCTCTTGCTCACGCTCATTATCTTTTTTGTGGGGATCATCCGTACCTATTTTACTCCCGAACGAACCCGAAAAGCCCTTGAAGGAAAAAAAACATTTACCGGTAATGTAATGGCAGCCCTACTCGGAATTGTAACTCCTTTTTGTTCGTGTTCTGCCATTCCACTGTTTTTAGGATTTGTGGAATCCGGTGTTCCGCTAGGAGTCACATTTTCCTTCCTAATTTCGGCTCCCATGATTAACGAGGTAGCCATCATTCTTTTATATGGTATGTTTGGTTGGCAGGTTGCCCTTATATATGTGGGCACCGGTCTGGCCATTGCTATTATGGCGGGTTGGGTAATTGGTTTGCTGAAACTTGAAAAATGGGTAGAACCTTGGGTGTATCAAACCCACATGAACCAAAACGGATTGCAGGAGGAGAAACTCAGTTTTACGAATCGTATTAAACTCGGCTATGATGCAGTGAAAGAAATTGTTGGTAAGGTTTGGATTTATGTAGCATTGGGAATACTTGTAGGGGCTGGTGCCCACGGTTATGTTCCTGAAGATTTTATGGCATCCTTAATGGGCAAATCGGCTTGGTACTCCATTCCACTTTCCATTTTGATTGGCATTCCATTGTATTCCAATGCTGCCGGCATAGTTCCCATTGTTTCGGTGCTGATTGAAAAAGGTGCATCACTTGGAACTGCGCTGGCATTTATGATGTCGGTAATTGGACTTTCATTGCCCGAAATGGTTATCCTGCGAAAAGTATTAAAACTCCCGCTAATAGTTACTTTTATTGGGGTTGTAGGTGTCGGAATAATGATTGTGGGTTATTTGTTTAATTACATTTTTTAAAAATGCCATATCGCTATTTAAAAAAAATAACTGTCAATTATGGGGTGGATTAACTGATATTTTTAACGTACACTCTCATGAAACATTCATGTTTGGTGTTAAACACACAAGGGGATGATTATAATCTGCAATACAAAATATGGTATAAATTAGTGAAAATCAACCATTCGTGTTAATTAGGGTCATTAACCCGGATTATTCATTAATAATCCTGACGATTAAGCTACACCTCAATAT
>DYQV01000687.1 GCA_020719105.1 Rikenella microfusus | reverse complement strand
GAAACCAGTTTCTCTGTTTTTAAAACTTAATGGAAACGGTTTGTTTGGTTTCATCGTGCAAGCTCAGTGGTACCGGGCTCACTTTTACCAATTTTTCCAATATCTGTTTGTCCTTATCGGCCAAGGTACACATGGTAAAATCGAACTCAATTTTAACTTCCGCTACCCTGCGTGGATTTTCGCTCATTATTTTCCAGGTTTTGGCTTTTGCTCCATCGATGCTGAATCCGTAAGTCTGAGCCTTGATTCCCATAATGGTTAAAATGCAACTGGCTAACGAGGTTGCCAATAAATCGGTTGGTGAAAATGTTCCCCCTTTTCCGTGGTTATCCAGTGGCGCATCGGTAATTAACTTGTTCCCTGTTTGAACATGGATGGCTTCGGTTCGTAATTGGCCTAAATAGGTGGTTTGAATGGTTTCTTGCATAATTATTAATTTAAAGAAGTAATACAATTCGAAATTAGCAATGTTTTTGAATGGATGTTTTTATTCCTACAAAAAATATAGGCTACCTAAAGAGGCAGCCTAGTAGGAGAATTGAACCATTTTTTCCTTCGAATTAGGTAGTTGGTTTATTTAAAAGAAAAGTAACGAAAATCAAAATAACCATTAAAATAAAAACGGTGAATGAAGCCAATGATTTTAGGCTCTGTTTAATCTGGTCTGTTTCTTTAAAAGCATCAATAAGCATTAAGCCGCTCGAGAAGAATAACCCAACAAGAGATGACCTAACTATAATACTACCACCTGGCCAGTGATTCATTTTGAACAAAAAACCTAAAATAATGATTATCAAAACAATAGCACCAACAATCCCAGAAGTTTTTTCAAGGCCAGGTGCCAGATGATTTATTCCATTCAAGAGGTATAGTATCAAATAAATAGCCCCTAAAACTGAACCCAAGGATATTAAAATGCTCGCACCGGGATAATGCTGTATTTTAAAAACGGATCCAAACAAAAAGAGTACAGCAGCAATTAATCCTAAAAACTGAATTTGCTTTTTCATAGTTTTGAATTTTAAGTTAAACAAATACTTATCTGAGTTTCATTGTGAAAGATACAATTATTTTAAGTGAGTTGGAAAATTTATATACTGAATATCATAAGATATAAGTTAACTAAATGTTGTTTTGATAAATACTCAAATATTGATTATATTGCAGTTCACTCAATGTTGCAGTAAAATAAAATATCAATGAAAAGTATTTCGCTTACAATCGGAATAGCATTGCTTCTGTTTCCAGCATGTCAAAATTTAACCAATAAAACTTCTACAAAAGAGTTATCTGAACTGGAATTCACGCAAGTTCCAACTTGGGCTAAAGAAGTAGTTTGGTATCAGATTTTTGTTGAACGGTTCCGGAACGGAGATGTTAGC
>DYQV01000140.1 GCA_020719105.1 Rikenella microfusus | reverse complement strand
TCGCACATTCACACCTTTCGCTGTGCTCAGGTATGAATAAAGCGGGTTAAATTTTAGTTCAATAAAAATCACTTTGAGTGAACCAATGGGGTATCTTTCTGTTTATATGGAATCTGATTTCAAAATTAATGGTCAAAAGGGTGTCGCAGAGAATAAAAACAAGTCAAATTCATTTGCATAATGGATGAATTAAAACATACAACCATTCAACTGCAAAAAGAGCTGGCTGAATCAAAAGCACTTGTTTCGGAGCTATCTTTATTCAAATCGCAATTATTGGAAAGCGAGGCTTGTTATACCTCGTTGTTTGAAAACACAGATGATTCCATCTGGTCAATCGACACAAATTATTGCATTAAAACCTTAAATAATAATTTCAAATTTCAATTCCAAATTGCTTTTGGAGTAGAATTAAGTATCGGTTCTCGTATTATTGATTTATTACCGGAAAAATTGCGAAACGTTTGGCAGGATAGATATTCACGGGCATTGCACGGTGAAAGTTTTTCAGTAATTGACCACTTTGAATTTGAGGAAGTTGCTCAATACATTGAAGTTAGGTTTAATCCCATACAACTAAATAATGTATTTGTAGGGGCCTCAATATTTGGCCGTGACATTACCCTGCAGGAATTGGCAAAAAAGAACCTTCAGGAGAGTGATGCCAATCAAAAATCACTCATTGAAAATGTGAATGCCCGCATCTGGTCCATCGACACAAAATACAACATAATTATAGCCAACAATAATTTTAAAAACGATTACAAATTAGCCTTTAACGCTGATTTGGAAAAAGGTGTTTACTCCATGATAAACCTGCCGCCGGAGATGGAACAGGTTTGGATGGAACGCTATTCAAAAGCATTAAAAGGAAACCAGTTTTCTGTTATTGACGAATTTCATGATCGGGGATTACCTCAATTTGCCGAAACATTTTTGAATCCAATTACCGTTAACGAGAAAATAATTGGGGCAACCTGTTTATCGTACGATATTTCAGAGCAGAAAAGAGCTGAAGATGCGCTCAAAGAAAGTGAACATAAGTTAAAATCGCTAATAGCCAATATTCCGAGCGTGACCTTTAATTGCCTTGCCGATGAAAATGAAACGCTCACTTTCATCAGCAAAGAAATTTATAATTTGTCGGGGTACAGACCCGAAGAGTTTATCGAAAAAAAGAAGCTCCCATACGATTCATTAATACATGCCGATGATTTAAAAAGTGTTAAAAATCAGATTGCTGAAAAGCTAAGGCTGAAACAGAGCTTTGATCTTATTTATAGAATCATTCATAAATCGGGTGAAATAATTTGGGTCCACGAACGAGGGCGTGGAAACTATAACGATCAGGGAATACTCCTTTTTACCAGTGGTACTATTTCAGACATTACCCAACAAAAAAGAGCGGAAGAAGAATTGCTGGAAAGTGAACAACGGTTCCGTTTTCTTAGTAAGGTTTCGGTAGATTTGTTATCGTTTAAGACTAAAAAAGAACTATTAACCTATTTGGCCGATTCGCTATCGGTTCAATTGCCTGATTGTATTATCATGGTGGCATCGGTTGAAGAAAAAAATAAAACACTACTTCTAACCAATTTAGCAGGCATTGAATCGGGGTTGCTCCAGCAAATACAATCGATACTTTCCAAGAATCCGTTAGATAGAGAATATCCTATAAATCCAGATGTTTACAAAAGCCTTAAGTGCGGAAAACTGGTTAAGAATAAACAAAGCATTCACCATTTGTTGGAAGGCGTTGTACCAGAGCAGGCATCTGTTTATATTGAAACGTTGTTCCCTTCCTTTTCAGTATATACCCTGGGCATAAAAAAAGAAAACCAATTGGTAGCAGGCCTATTTATTTTGTCAAAAACACCCATTCAAACCACCGATTTTAGTTTTATTGAATCACTGGCAAATTTAACAACCATTGTTCTTCGACAATTGCTTTTATTGGAAGCCCTCTATTACAGCGAAGAAAAACTTCGGAAAATATTTGATCATTCCAAAGCCGCCATTTCTATTCACGACGAAAATTCGTTTTTGATGGTAAACAAAGCCTGGGAGCAATTTACCGGCTATACTGCTGATGAATCGAAACATTTGCAACCTTTGGATTTGGCGCATCCTCAAGAAAGAGAAAGGATTAAAGAAATAACCATTGCCCGGTTGAAAGGCGAAGAGGCTCCTTCAAATTATCTTTTCCCTTTGCTTACCAAAGATTCAGAAGAGAAATGGGTGGATATGTCGGCCTCAGTAATTGATTTTGAAGGCAAACTAGCCACATTAGTTATATCCAATGATATTACCGATAGAAGAAAAAAGGAACTGGAAATTAGTAAACTTTCAACCGCCATTATCAATGCCCCGTTAAGTATCGTAATTACCGATATTGATGGAAATATAGAATATGTAAACCCGCATTTTTGCGAATTAACCGGTTACACTTATGAGGAAGCGTTAAGTAACAATCCCAAAATACTGGAATCAGGACTTACCTCACGTGAGGTATTTGACGATCTTTGGAATACCATATTACGGGGTGAAGTGTGGAATGGTGAGTTTATTAACAGAAAAAAAAACCAGGAAATCTATTACGAAAGCGCACGGATAGCTCCTATATTTGATGAAGAAGGAATTATTATTAGTTTTATTGCCGTAAAAGAAGATATTACCGAGCGCAAAATTAATCTGAAACGCATTGAACAATCAGAGCAGGAACTTAAAGAATTGAATGCCCAAAAAGACAAGTTTTTTTCCATTATTGCTCATGATCTTCGGAGCCCATTTTCCGGATTAGTTGGTCTTACCTCATTGCTAAAAGAAAATATTAAAACCTTAGAATCCAAGGAAATTGACTTTTATTTGGAATTAATCAATCATTCGACCCAACACGTGCTTAAACTATTGGAAGATTTGTTGGCTTGGGCCCGCACACAAACAGGACGTACAGAATTTAACCCCATTCGTTTAAATAGCTTTGAGTATATTCAAGAAACCATTCAAGTGCAACTTTTAGCCGCCAATGCAAAATCTATCACCATCAAAAACATTGCCACAACTGATTTGATAGCTTTTGCCGACCGAAACATGGTGCTAACTGTTTTACGAAACATTGTAGCTAATGCCATTAAATATACCCACCGAAATGGAACAATTGAGATTAAAAGCTATAGCAAAACTTTTCACGACAAGCCTTTTGTAGTTTTTGCAGTTAAGGATAACGGAACCGGTATTGCTAAAGACAAAATGAATAAACTATTTAAAATAGAAGAAAACTTTACTACACCGGGTACTGAAAAAGAAAAAGGAACGGGTTTAGGATTGATTCTATGTAAAGAATTTGTTGAAATGAATGGTGGCAAAATATGGTGTGAAAGTACTGAGGGTATTGGAAGCATTTTCTATTTTTCATTGCCAGCAGCTCCATAAATAGGGTTCATACTATTTTATTTTCAAAAAAACCGACGAATATATCGTTTGAGTAATTTGCCTTTTCAAATCGCTCAATCTGGGTCAAATTCTGTGTGCCTCGGACCGGTTATCAACCTTTCAATATTTTATTATCTTTACGGGTTAGTTATCATATTGTTTTTTGAGCAATTAATTATAATAATCTGTAAAATGCATAACGATTTATCAAGGGGTTGCCCTGTTAAAAATATTGACCCGGAATTTACTTCAAATATTAAAATTGCCTACGCAGGCAAACTTAATATTTTTGACTGGCTACACGACATTCCCAAAGGAATTCAAAAAGAGGAACTTTATGAAGTACGTTTTAAGAATACCCGAAAAGGATATTTTTATAATCTGAACGGGTTGCGGTTAGACATTGGTGATATTGTGGCGGTTGAGGCCTCGCCCGGACATGACATCGGAATTATCTCGTTAAAAGGACCTTTGGTTTTGCATCAGTTGAAAAAACTTAGAATTCCGGTTACCGAAGAGTTTAAAACCATATACCGGAAAGCCAAACCCAACGATATTGAAAAGTGGAAAGAGTCCATTGAATTGGAAACTGAGACTATGGTTGCCTCACGGCAGGTTAGCCTCGACCTAAAACTTGATATGAAAATTGGCGATGTGGAATATCAGGGTGATAAAACCAAAGCCATTTTTTATTACATAGCCGATGAGCGGGTTGACTTCCGTCAATTGATTAAAATACTGGCTGAGAAATTCAAAATTAGGGTGGAGATGCGACAAATTGGAGCCCGTCAGGAAGCCGGAAGAATTGGTGGTATTGGTTCATGCGGCCGCGAATTGTGTTGCGCCACCTGGATTAATAGCTTTGTTTCGGTTACTACCAATGCAGCCAGATACCAGGAGTTATCGTTGAATCCTCAAAAACTTGCCGGGCAATGCAGTAAACTCAAATGCTGCCTCAACTACGAAGTTGATTCCTATATGGATGAAAGGAAAAATTTTCCCTCCTCCGATATTCACTTAGACACTCATTTAGGAAAAGCCATTCATATAAAAACGGACGTCTATCGGCATATTATGTGGTATGTGTTAGAGGGTGGGCCCGGTTCAGGAATTATTCCACTTGCCACCGAAAAAGTTAAGGACATAATTGAGCAGAACAAAAAGGGTCAACGGGCCGATGTTACTCCGGTAAAAATTGAGGTTCCTGTTACCCCTGAAAACCTTGAGTTTACCAATGTTGTTGGTCAGGAAAGCCTTACCCGGTTCGATAATCCTAACGATAGAAAAAAGAAATCGAATAATAAACACCGAAAATTCAGGCGTAACAATGAAACTCAGAAGTAAGTGGTATTTAATTTTGGGATTTCTTGCAATCGTAAGTTGTGACCCAAACCGGTTCTATGAAAAAAATGTTGATTTTGCCAACGAATCTTGGTCAAAAGATAGTATTGCTATTTTTGAGGTAGAAATTACAGATACACTCACGGTATATAATGTTTATTTGAATAACCGCATCAATGGGCAATATGAATACAGCAACCTTTATTTGTTTATAACTACCCAGCTACCAAATGAACAGTTGATGCGCGACACCTTGGAGTGCATTCTGGCCGACCCAACGGGTCGTTGGCTAGGAAAAGGTTTTGGCTCTGTATGGTCAAACAGAATACCCTATCGACGAAACATCCGCTTTCCTTTCACCGGCAAATACACGTTCTATGTTGAGCAAGCCATGCGCGAAGAAGAACTCAAGCATATTCTGAATGCTGGAATTAGAATTGAAAAATCGACAAAATAGAACCAAGCCGTGGGAAAAGGGAAACTGAAAAAATTTCAGGAAATCACAACGTTTCCGCATGTAATTGAACCCGAGATAAAAAATCATGGGACCATTGAACATGCACTCAAAGGAAACTGGAATTGCAATTTCTTTAAAAACAACAATCCCATAGTATTGGAGTTGGGTTGCGGGAAAGGCGAATACACCGTGGGGTTGGCCCGCGAATTTAAAAACAAAAATTTTATTGGGGTCGATATTAAAGGAGCCCGCATCTGGAAAGGGGCAAAAGCCAGTTTGGAGGAAAAACTTACCAACGTGGCTTTTTTACGCACCCGGATTGAGGTTATTGAAGCTTTTTTTGCTCCAAACGAAATCAGCGAAATTTGGATAACTTTTCCCGACCCACAGATGAAAAGCGGCAGGGCAAAAAAAAGGCTCACTTCGGCAGGATTCCTGTCCCGGTATCAAAAGTTTTTAGTAAATAATGGTTTGATACATTTAAAAACCGACAGCAAATTCTTATATGAATATACCCTTGAAGTAATTCGGCACAATCAACTGGATTTAATCAAACACACATCAAATCTTTATAAGGAACATTGGACAGATTCCATTTTATCGATTCAAACCCATTACGAGAAACTCCATATAGATGACGGCGATTCCATTAATTACAGTTGTTTTAAGCTTAACAATCAACAAATTTTAACAGAACCCACCTTCAAAAATGGTGAATGAACTATCATTTTTTGAGAACGTATATCAGGTTGCCCGATTGATACCTGTTGGCAGGGTTACCAGCTATGGCGCCATTGCCAAATGCCTTGGTTCACCTCAAGCCGCACGAATGGTAGGATATGCCATGAATGGGTCACATACCCAAAAAGAATATGTACCCGCACATCGGGTGGTTAACCGAAATGGAATGCTCACCGGAAAACATCATTTTGGTGGCCCCGAAACCATGCGTAAATTGCTTGAAAGCGAGGGTGCTATTGTGGAAAATAACCAGATAAAAAATTTTAAAGAACTGTTTTGGGACCCGGGCAAGGAGCTGATGGAAGGGTATTAGAAGATGGAAGTCCGAAGATGGAAAACGGAAATTAGAGATTAGAGATTAGAGTTTGAGAACAAGAAGTTAGAAGTTAGAAGAATAGAAAGCACCAAAGGAGCGAAAGAACATAGCCAAGGGCAGCACCCCTTGGTTTAGTGGCAAAGCCACAAGCGGTGCATCCAATTAAGTTGCAATGAAATGGCAACCTAACATGCACCGCAAAATAGAAAGAACAATTGGAAATTGGAAGTCAGAAGATAGAAATTAGGAGTCAGAACCCAGCAACTAGAGACCAGCAACCAGCAACCAG
>DYQV01000686.1 GCA_020719105.1 Rikenella microfusus | reverse complement strand
CCCATCGCACATTCACACCTTTCGCTGTGCTCAGGTATGAATAAAGCGGGTTCACATTCCAGCTATCTTGCAAACTATATGAAGTCGAAAAAAAATATGCAACCAAACTTTCAAAAAATTGGATAATTCAAAACTTCTGAACAAAAGAAATAATGAGTTTTAGTAAATTAAAAATTTAGTAAACAATTAGTTACGTTCCTGTACTAAAAATTTAAATCCAAATTTTAGCTGTTGGCGGAGAATATAAAATGCAGCGTGCAAACAATTCAAAAGTGGTATTTACACCACCTTATACAGCGGTAAAAAAAGTTATTTTTACCACAAACAAAAACATAACACTATGTTCGAAGGCCTTGAAGTACTGGATACCATACATTTAAACTTTAGTCCCGAAAGTTTAAAATTGCTAAATATTACCATTGCATTTATTATGTTTGGGGTTGCACTGGATCTTAAATTAAGTCGCTTTAAGCATGTTTTTTTATTTCCAAAACCAACTTTATTAGGTTGGGCTTCCCAATTTTTTGTAATGCCCTTAATGACTTTTTTGCTGGTACTACTCATAAATCCTACACCCGGTGTAGCTTTGGGAATGATATTAGTAGCCGCTTGTCCGGGCGGAAATTTATCAAATTTTATGACCAACCATGCTCGAGGAAATACTGAGCTTTCAGTTACCTTAACTGCAATTTCTGATTTTTCGGCCTTTATTATGACCCCATTAAACTTTGCTTTTTGGGGCGGATTGTATGCTAGATTTTATCATCGGGGGTCTGATATGGTATTGCCCATTGAGATTGATGCCTTGGAAATGATAAAAACCATGGTGGTCATTCTTGGTATTCCATTATTAATTGGTATGCTGTTTGCAAAATATTTTCCTGTAATTACTGATAAAATTAAAAAGCCTATAAAAATATTATCCCTGGTTATATTTGCCAGTTATGTGGTGATAGCATTGGCTAAAAATTTTCATTATTTTTTAGATTACATCCATCTTATTTTTTTAATCGTTTTAATACACAATACATTGGCTTTCCTTTCAGGGTATTCTATTGCAACACTATTTAAATTAAAGCGACAAGATGTAAGAACCATCACCATAGAAACCGGAATCCAGAACTCAGGATTGGGACTGGTATTAATATTCAATCCAAATTTGTTCAATGGCATTGGCAGTATGGCATTTATTGCCGCTTTTTGGGGAATATGGCATATAATATCAGGACTAACCGTATCAACCATCTGGTCCTACCGACCTCTAATAAATAAACAAGAAGTGAGAACCCGGATTATTCAAAAATAATCCTGACGATAAAGCTCCTCCTCAAAATCGGGGTTTACTTGCGTGAGCTCACTTTGTTCGGTTCCCGCTTTGCAACCCA
>DYQV01000685.1 GCA_020719105.1 Rikenella microfusus | reverse complement strand
CATGCACTGGGACAAGTACATGGAATCGCCCGCACACTATGTAAAACCTGAACAATTAAAAGCAGTAAATGCCATGCGTGTTTGCCGTACTGCTGTATTGGGTGTAAGGACTTATGCCTGCCCCGATTGTGGCGAAGTAAGCAATATTTACCATAGCTGCAAGAACCGCTTTTGCCCTACCTGTAGCTGGAAAGATACCATGAAATGGGCAGAAAATCTAAAATTCAGGATGCTGAAAATCAAGCACCGCCATATCGTTTGCACGCTTCCCCACAGCCTTCACCCATTAATGAAACAAAATGAACAATTGCTGCTTGGTAGTTTAATGCGTGCATCAGCAGAAACATTCAAGGATTGGTTCGAGGCCAAGCACCGGCTGAAAATCGGGATCATCGCGGTGTTGCACACCTATGGCGAGCAAAAAGATTACCACCCCCATGTCCACATGATAGCTTCGTGGGGCGGGGTTGATATAAAAACAGGCGCATTAAAGGAAATAAAAGAAGAATATGTCAACTACAAATTCCTCCAAAAGAAGTTCCGTTGCAAATTTGAAGATGAGCTGGTGGAGTTGAACGACAAAGGGGAACTGGAACATGATTTTTCGGACAGGCAAGAATTTATGAGGCACCTGAAACAAGTCAACGAAAAGGATTGGCAGCTCCACCTGGAACCGGCAATAAACACACCAGTTGAAGTGATCCGTTATATTGGCAGATATTCCAAACGTGCATGTTTGAGCGAACGCAAAATCACCGGCATGGAAGGCGAATATATATCATTCAGGTACAAGGATTACAAGGACAGGGACGAAAACAAAAAACCAAAAGAAAAAGAACTGAGCCTTCATTTCAGTGAATTTTTCCCAAGGCTGCTACAACATGTCCCCGCAAAATATTTCCGGATAGTAAGATATTACGGACTTTATTCCAACCACGGCCAAATAGCAAAGGAATATTTTTATACAGAAGAGGAAACCACAGAGGCAGAACAGGAAAAAGACCCTATCTTCTGTGAACATTGTCAAACGCGTAAAGTGCTGGTAAACATTTATTTTGACACAAGGTCAAGAAAAGAGAGGACAGCTTATGAAACAGCTAAATACAAGAGTAAAGCAGCGGCATAATAAATATTCATGGGAGAATTATGCCTTGTTGCGAAATTTGGTCAAAAACTTACAAATAAGGATGAAAAAAGAGCAAAAAAAATGAAAAATGACTGCTTAAAAAGGGTGGAAATTGAAAATAAAAATCAAAAGCAAAAGGAAGAATTACAGCTGAAAATATTGAAATCCTATATAAAAGGTGATACAATACATCTAACAATACATCTAACACAATATAAAAGACAATAGCCTTAAATTGTTGGTTCATTAAACTTTATTAC
>DYQV01000684.1 GCA_020719105.1 Rikenella microfusus | reverse complement strand
GAAACCTTAACAATCGCACTTCTCAATTTTTACCTGATGCCACTATAAATAATATAGGGTTTTTAGGGTTGGCACAATATACCTTTTTCGAAAAACTAAAATTACAGGGTGGCTTGAGATTCGATATGTATAAAACCGAAACCTTTGCATTAGGAACTGAAGGAACAAGCGATTATCATGCCCCGGTAAATAAAGAATTTTCGAACCTTAACGGCTCGCTTGGTGCAACTTATAGTATTAGTAGAAAAACAATGTTCAGGGCTAATTTTGCAAAAGGCTACCGTGTGCCAAATTTATCTGAGTTAACTTCGCTGGGTATGCACGGAAATAGATATGAGGTTGGGAATGAGAATTTAACGCCCGAAAACTCTTATGAAACTGATGCAAGTATGCACTTTCACGGTGAGTTTTTATCATTTGATTTGGCTGGTTTTTATAATCAAATTAATGATTATATTTTCATTTCACCCACCACAGAGACCACATCAACTGGAGTTGCTATTTATCGTTTCTCACAAACAAATGCAACTCTCTACGGTGGCGAAGCCGGCATACATTTTCATCCTAAAGCTTTACCATGGTTACATATTCAAGGAACTTATTCCTCAGTTATTGGTAAGCAGAAAAACGGTAATTATTTGCCGTTTATTCCCGCAAACAAAGTTAGATATGAAATTAGAGCAGAATGCAAAAATATTGGTTTTTTACATAAACCAAACATTAAAATTTCTGCCCTAACTGCATTTTCGCAAAAACACCCATCACCTTACGAAACAGCAACAGATAATTATACATTAGTAAATATAAGTACTTATTCCGAAGTTTTGGTTTTTAATCAGGCTTTAACTTTTGGACTGTCGGCGAATAATTTATTTGATACACAATACTTTGACCACCTTTCAACATTAAAACCTATGAATTACTACAATCAGGGAAGAAATATTAGTTTATCGTTGAAAGTACCATTTGGAACAAATTAAATTTTCCTAATACTCCCAACTCCCACTTTTTTATCTTGATTTTAGGCGAGAGGGAGTTGGGGCTGATTAATTACATTTATTCATAACTTATACCTTAATATTACCAAAACGAGTTTGTAATATCCTTCAAATCAGCATTATTGACTTGGTAAAGTCGTTGGTTGGTAGTGGTCGAATCCAAACCGCCCAAAGCCTCTACGTAAGGTCCGATTTTTACATAATCCAACGCGTTAACGGCAAAGGTTTCGGGCAATTTTGATTTGCCCGAATACCATGCTGTTTTGATTTGCCCTTGTGTTTTTTCTTTAATAAACCACGACAGGTTTTGTACTTCTTCAGGGTCGACATCGCCACCCATAAAGCAAATACAAGTGATGGCCTCGCCATATTTAGCCATTAAAGCATTCA
>DYQV01000683.1 GCA_020719105.1 Rikenella microfusus | reverse complement strand
AATAGAAAATAACTTGGAAGTCATCTATAAAGGAGATATTAAAGCCGGCATACTTTGGGTTGACGATGAAGGGTATCATTTTGAGTATGATGATGCATTTATGGAAGATGCTACCACGCGACCCATTTCGGTTAATCTTCCGAAAACACAAAAAATCCATCATTCCCAAGAATTATTTCACTTTTTCAAATCCATTCTTAGCGAAGGTGAGAATCGGGAACAAATTTGTAAAGCATTGGGTATTGACCCTAGTGATGATTGGAGCCTATTGGCATTCACATGTCAATATGATACCATTGGAGCAATAACCGTAAAAAACAGGGAACATGGCGCAGTGTAACGGATGTCTCAAGGATAATACAACAGGATTTTGTTCATCGTGTGAGACCCTATTGTTTAATCGTTCCAAGGTACGCCCGCAACTCAATTTCAATTGGGAAGATATTTCAAAAAGAATTGATAGCCAACCGATGGGATTCAGCATCTCAGGGGTTCAACGAAAAGGATTTATTGGAAAACCCAGGGGAGTTGAGTTCGTTCCGAAAATGACTGTAGATGAAAAATCGCAGTACATTATAAAACCCATGTTATCAAGGTTTAATTTGCCCGACCAATCACCCGCAAACGAACATGCAACCATGCAAATGGCAAAACAGCTCTTTAATATACGAATAGCCGAATGTGCATTCATGACCTTTGCCAATGGAACACCGGCATATATCACAAAACGATTTGATTATGATGTGAGTGGAAAAAAATTAAACCAGGAAGATTTCGCCTCTGTTCTTCAAGCGGCTCATAAATATACATCAAAAACCTATCAAGATGTTGGGGAATGGCTTAGCCCATTAAATAGAGTTGACTTTCTTCGTATTCTGATATTCAATTTCCTTATAGGGAATGGCGATGTTCATTTAAAAAACATTTCACTGTTGGAAACAGCCGATAGGGATATGATGTTATCCCCATCGTACGATTTAATGAATACCAAGATTCATCTTACGGATAATCTATTGGCGTTGAATCTATTTAAAGAATTTGAACAAACCCGTTTGCCATTGGGAGAAAAATACAGGTATTCCTGCCATGATTTTATTGAATTTGGAACTCGTTTGAAGATTCGGGAACCTATTATTACAAAAACTATTGACTCGTTTGATAAAAAAGAAAGCCAGGTATTAGCTATGGTTGACAAGTCGTTTTTATCGGAAGAAGCCAAAGAATTGTACAAAAAAAATGTGGCTGAAAATTATAATTTGTATAGGCAAACTAAGCGGGTAATAACCTAACTAAAAACACCCCCATCTTTCATAAGGCTTTTTGTGTTCCACACTGGATTCGAACCAGTGACCCCTACCCTGTCAAGGTAATGCTCTAAACCAACTGAGCTA
>DYQV01000682.1 GCA_020719105.1 Rikenella microfusus | reverse complement strand
TAACTGCTTTTTATTTACCACCAAAGCAATTAATTCCTTACTTAATAAGTTATTACACTTTTTTTATAATTTATAACTTTGTTCTTTAGAATTATTGGGTATTATTTTTGAATCCACTCCGAAAAGCTAAAAAACCCCAAATTAGTCATCCGATGAATTTCTAATTAGCAGATTACCAGTTAAATATAATCTCCGATTTTAATAATTGATTCATCGGATGACTTTTCGGAGCGGACTCATTTTTAGTATAATTAAAACTTCCTTTTCAATTTTTTAGTTTTAAGTTATGATAATCCAGAAAAGTTTGAGCTTTCGACTTATGATTATAAATTTAATGTATAATTAACTTCAATTTACAACTTGTTCGATTATGAAAGCCTATATTTAGTACAAATGTTAATTCATCATGTTAGGTTGGATATTGCATAAACATTCTGATTTCCTTATTAAACCGGAAACTTACGAGATCCAGAAGTTGATCGTGGAGGGTAATAAGGTTGGTATTGAAATAAAGGTGCTGCAACCCGAACAGATTGAAATAATTGTCAATCGCGATGATAGAAAAAGCATTTTCGTAAATGATGTACAAACCTCCCTGCCCGATTTTATTATTCCAAGAATGGGAGCAGGTACAACCTATTTTGCTTTAGCACTTATCCGCCATCTTGAGAAGCTCGGAGTATATTCCTTCAATTCAGCAAATTCGATCGAGATAGTTAAGGATAAACTTTACCAGCTTCAAATATTAGCCGAAGTTGGAATGCCAATACCTAAAACAATGCTTGCTAAATTTCCACTGAGTCTAAAAGTAGTTGATAAACATATTGGGTTTCCCGTAGTAGTAAAAACGATTTCAGGATCGCAGGGAAGCGGAGTTTTTCTGTGTGACAAACTAGAATCGTTGGAAGAATTAATGCACATGGTGGAGAATACAAACCCCAATGTAAACCTAATATTTCAAGAGTTTATACAACCCAGCTTTGGAAGGGATTTGCGAGTTGTAACTGTTGGAGGTAGAGTTGTAGGAGCAATGGTTCGTTCTTCTGCAGATGGCAATTTTAAAGCCAACTATTCAAGAGGTGGTTTAATTAGTAAGTTTGATATCACGCCTGAAATTGAATGGCTTGTTTTGGAAATCGCCCGCAGACTTGATTTAGATATTGCCGGCATTGATTTACTTTTTGATGGGGATGGATTTAAAATTTGCGAAGTAAACTCATCTCCAGGATTTGAAGGGCTTGAGAAAGCATGTGAGAAGAACATTGCTAGCGAGATAATACATTTCGTGAAGCTAAGGCTTGATATGAAATTGAAATTGAAGTAATTGTATCCTCTATGCTTGATTTTGATTATCCGGTTCTTTTCACTTGAGGCCTGTTCAACCACTTTCTTGCGG
>DYQV01000681.1 GCA_020719105.1 Rikenella microfusus | reverse complement strand
TTTTTAGCTTTTCGGAGTGGATTCAACTATAATTCTGCTTTAATAACCACCCTCAATCTATTTTGGTTTCTTACTTTATGGTTACTTAAATAAGCCAGTAATTCCTTTGTTTCATTCTCAATCCTAAATCAAAAAAACTAAGAGCCAAAAATCTTGAGGTTTTTTCGGTTTAATGAACCTTTTTTATTCCGTTTTTGCTTCTTCCAGTACTGGAATAGCTTCCCCATTTTTAACAAGTAATTTTTGCCATCCATCATCCTGCAAAGCAGCAGCAAATCCCTGCATTATACCGTGTTGAAACCATACCACATTTTCTAAAATACCTTGTTCGGTATAGATTGTCCAAAAACCGTCTTGTTTATCCTTGCAATAATACCCCCGCTTCCAAACAGTACCATTTGGATGGCAATAAGTCCATTGATTGTAGGCAATACCATCAAAATAGATACCTTTTTGCTTCAACTGACCCCATTCATAATATATTATCCATTCGCCGTTAAATCGGCTATTCTTAAATTCCCCAACTGAAAAAAGAGTTCCCGTGGGGTAATAGGCCTTCCAAATACCCGATTTTTTATTGTTTGTATATTGACCTTTTTGGGCAACGCTCCCATCGGGAAAGTATTCAATAAAATCACCTTCTAAATTTCCTCCTATATATTGATATATCATTTGAGGCTTTCCATGCTCATAATACGATTTCAGTAACCCTTCAATTTTCCCCTCTTTGTAAAAACATTTCCTCAGCGTATCACCGGAAAGATAAAAAACCACCAGTGAATCCACATAATTTTTTCCTATTTTCTTGCCCCTATAATTCAGGTTTCCATCGTCGTAATACGTTTCATAGTTACCATTGATGGTATCACCTTTGTATTCAATTTTTGAAATTACATGACCCTGAGTCCCATAAACCCATTTAAATCCTTCTATTTTTCCTTTCTTAAACGATGAAATCTCTTCTGGTTTTCCGGAACTACTATATTTTTTTTTAACACCTTCCAATAAACCAGCATGAAAATTTCCCTCTTCAATTAGGTTCTTATATTCGTCAAATACGGTGTATGGGCCTTCTTTTTTGCCATCCACAAATTGGTATTTAGTTTTAAGTGCACCATTGGAGTATAAAATAAAATATTCCCCATGCAAGGAATTATTTTTATAATTTCCCTGATGGTTAAGCCAGCCCTCGGATGAATAAAACTCATACCTCCCATTTTTCAGAGTATCACCAGAATGAAGCGATCCACATATTTTTTCTTTTATTTTTTGATTGGGATAATAGGTATAGAGTGTATCTTGAGCCGATACCGTGCCTATATTTAAAACTCCATACATTAAAAAATGCATTAA
Organism: Rikenella microfusus; assembly: GCA_020719105.1. Lineage (GTDB taxonomy): Bacteria > Bacteroidota > Bacteroidia > Bacteroidales > SZUA-534 > GWE2-40-63. The sequence goes on along the minus strand of DYQV01000681.1, from coordinate 44 downwards.
AAACCTATACATATATATTCAATTAAAAAATAAACCCTAAAGGT
>DYQV01000680.1 GCA_020719105.1 Rikenella microfusus | reverse complement strand
ATACTTATAAAAATCAACCTGTCATTAATTTTTAAGCAAAAATTCATCTTGACCTTGCGTGCGTTGGCCGGGGGCTTTATCTTGCCTAATGCGGTTTAAATGTTTCCACCAGATTTCTTCATCCTGTGATTTTGTTTTTCTGCTGCTTTCTTAACTGCGTGCGTAGGAAAAACAGCCTTGAGCTAGCGTTGGGAGAGCAACTGCAATTTTTCTTTGCAGTTGTCTGTGCGGGCGGGACTAAGCGGATTGAGCAAGGGTGGCACAAACAGTGGTTTGAGGTACGAAAACCGTTTGTGGCTATTGCTTGCAACGAGGGTTTGGCGTGTGTTTTTGATTTTGGGTCGGCATTTGTGCGTAAGGTCAAAAACCATGACAAATACGAAGCCCGATGCGACCCGCAGGCCCGCATAAAATGGGCAGCGGTTGGGTTTGTTGTGGTTTGGAGCTTCAGCGGAAAACGGCAACAAACCCAAGAGAGCTGCCGTGAGAAAGAGGGAGGAACTGCAAAAAGCATGACAAACGCACCCGCAGGGCGAACCAACTTTTTTTTATTCAATTGAAAATAAAAATGTCTATAAAAAAGTGTTGGGGCGGTTTGGCGTGTTTTTTTGCTGACAACCGATGCCGAACACCGCTTTTCCTGTTCATATCAGTTTAGTAGTCAATTGCCACGGGGTAGTTATTCTTTATCTTTCTTAAAACCTATCGGCTTTCTTGGCTTTGGGTTCTCTTGCTTTTCCATCAGTTCATCGAGATAAGTAAACACAAGCTCGATGTTTTTATCTTGGTTCTGTAGTTTCTTTTTGATTTCTTCTATTTCAAGTTTCATTTCTGTATGATTAAGAAGCATTTTACGAAGAGCTACAAAAGCACGCATAATTGCAACATTCATTTCCCTAGCTCTTTTACTCTTAAGAACACTAGAAAGCATAGCAACACCTGTCTCAGTAAAAACAAAAGGGTTAGCACCACCAAGATGCTGTTTTGAAGGTATCACATTTTGTGATACCATAATATCTATTTCAGTATCATTAAGAACAAACATAAAATCACTAGGAAAAAGTTCCATATTCCTACGAACAGCCTGTTTAAGAGCCCTAGTTTCAACTCCATATATTTCAGCAAGATGGATATCTAACATTACCTTTTCATCCCTTATTAGAAAAATCTTATTCATTATCTGTTCGGTTGGTATTATTAGTTTGTTTTCTTCTGTCATAATATTTGATTTTATGGTTTTTAAAAATAGCAATTAAAAATTGGAGGAAACAAATTGGCACCTCCAAATTATTTCAACGGGTGGAACAAGTCCAACTGTAATTGTAAATCGTCCAGGCTTACCTGTTTGTAACGGCTAAGCCATGCTATGTTGCTGCCCAACAGTTTGCTGTCCATGCGGATA
>DYQV01000139.1 GCA_020719105.1 Rikenella microfusus | reverse complement strand
GAGATTTGAGATTTGAGATTTGAGATTTGAGATTTGAATTTAGAGTTTAGAAACTCGTGACCAGAAACTAGAAGCCACTTGATAATACGGGTGGTTTTTTTATAAATAATTTACGATAATATAACCATTGGTTTTATATTTTATTAGCTTTTAACCAGCGATAGCATGAAAAAAAATCTCCTTTTTTTGCTCCTCTTTACCCTTGTGTATAGCAGTTTTTCACAAAAAAAATCAATCACCACCGATGATTTTGCCCGTTGGAACCGTATTGAAAACCGGTTAATTAGTAACAATGGGACATGGGTAGCCTACGAACTCAATCATCAAAAAGGTGATGGAAAATTGATTATCAATAATTTGGAAAAACAAACAAACGATACCTTAAACTATGGGTATGATGCTGTTTTTTCGCCCAATTCCGATTTTATTGCTTTTAAGTTGAAACCATCGGCTGATACCGTGCAAAAAGCCAAACTGACCGAAGTAAAAAAAGAAAAAATGCCCAAAGACAGTCTGGTTATTTATAAGTTAGCAACCAAGGAAATTATAAAATTTCCAAAACTGGCCTCATTTGTAATTCCTAAGGAAAAAACTTCATGGATAGCTATACATATAGAGTATGAGGAACCTAAAGCCGATACCGCTATCATCGATTCTATAAAAACTACTGAAAATAAAAGCAGAGACAAAAAAAAGAAACCAGAAAAAGACCGCAAAGATTTATCGGTATTGAATCCAATAACCCAACAACAATTCAATTTCCAGCGGATTGAAGAATTTCAATGGTCGAGAAATGGAAAAACATTGGGAATGGTTACCAAAGTAAACGATACCGCCAAAGTATGTGCCCTGTTGCGCTTTGATACACAAAGTACCTTAACTGATACCTTACTGAAAGATTCAGTTACCATAAAAAATATAGCTATTGATGAACTTGGCTTACAAATGGCTTTTTTAACCAGCCGCGATACAGTTAAAGAGAAAGTTTTCACGGCTTGGATTACCTCTTTCGACAAAAATGGGTTGCAATTAATTGCCGATACCACAACCCAAGAATTTCCGGAGGGTTGGGCTCCTAGCGAAAATGGAAGCTTGTACTTTTCACAAGATGGATCCAAACTTTTTTTAGGCACGGCCCCCAAACCGGTTTGCGAAACCAAAGACTCGGTTTTGGACGAAGACAAACCCAAATTCGATTTGTGGAGTTATACCGATATTGAAATTCAACCCGTACAGCTTAACAACCTAGACAAAGAAAAAAAGCGTACTTATTTGGCTTTGTATCGGATTAAAGAAAGAAAATGGATTCAATTGGGTGATACATTGCTGCCAACTATAAGTTTGATTAATAAAAACAACGGCGAATGGTCATTAGCCTCAACCGACAAACCCTATTTACGCGAAGCATCGTGGAATGACCGATGGCTTTCCGATTATTACCTGATTGATTTAAAAAACGGGTTGCGAAAACAAGTTTTGAAAGGTAAAAACCAAGTGCAGCTTTCCCCTACCGGAAAATTTGTACTTTGGTATAATTTAAACGACAGCAGTTATTATGCTTTGGATAATAACACCGGTAAAAATACTCCGCTCACAAAAAACAGTTCCGTACCTTTCTGCAACGAACTCAACGACATGCCTACCGATCCCGATGCTTATGGAGTTGCCGGTTGGGCCGAAAATGATGAGTTTGTATTTATATACGATAGGTTCGATATTTGGAAAATTGACCCAAAAGGTAAACATGCCCCCATAAATGCTACTCAAGGTATGGGGCGGAATAAACAGATTGTATTCAGGTATTTAAAATTGAATCCTGAGTTAGTTTTTATTCCAACCACCGAACCCATTGTACTTTCCGGCTTTAACGAATCAAATTACAAGGAGGGCTATTATTCCATCCAACTTTCGGAAAAGAATAACCCAAAAGAATGGTTTGCCGGTGAATTTAAATTGGGTCACTTAACCAAAGCCAAAGAAGCCAACCGGGTTATTTGGTCGTGGCAAACGCTCAGTAACTATCCGAACATTCATGTAAGTGATTTAAGTTTTCAAAATTCACGGCAACTATCGGATGCCAACCCTCAACAAAGTCAATTCAATTGGGCTACTGTTGAACTGGTTAGTTGGCAATCGTTTGCCGGCGATACCTTAAAAGGGTTGCTATACAAACCGGAAAACTTTGACGCTAACCAAAAATATCCGATGGTTATTTATTTTTACGAACGCAGTTCTGACGATATTTACCGGCACTTTTTACCTTACCCAAGCCATTCTGTAATTAACCGGACCGAATATGCCAGCAATGGGTACCTTGTTTTTGTACCCGATATTGTTTACAAAACCGGCTACCCGGGCCAAAGTGCTTATGATGCTATTGTAAGTGGAGTAAATTATCTAACATCAACCCGAACTTTTGTAGATGCAAAAAGGATGGGTTTGCAAGGACAAAGCTGGGGTGGCTACCAAACAGCCTATCTGATTACCCAAACAAACTTGTTTGCTGCTGCCATGGCTGGGGCTCCGGTAAGCAACATGACCAGTGCTTATGGCGGCATCCGCTGGGAAAGCGGTATGAGCCGGATGTTCCAGTACGAACACACCCAAAGCCGCATTGGTGGCACTTTATGGGAAAAACCCATGTTGTATTTCGAAAATAGTCCGCTTTTTTATGCCCCAAAAGTGACAACTCCACTACTAATCATGTCGAACGATAACGATGGGGCGGTTCCCTGGTATCAAGGCATTGAATTTTTTATGGCTTTGCGGCGCTTAAACAAACCCGTTTGGTTACTCAATTATAACGGTATGGCCCATAATATAGAAACAAAATATTGGGCCAACCGTATGGATTTAAACATTCGGATGATGCAATTTTTCGATCATTATCTGAAAGGAAAACCAGCTCCTGAATGGATGGAAAAAGGAATTCCGGCCATTGATAAAGGGAAAAGATTGGGGTACTGACAATCAACATTTCTGAATAAACTGCCCCTTTCATAGAATTTCAAAACCTTGCTTAAAGTTTTTTTTACTCCTTTATAAGCAATAATATTGGGGTTATATTTATGTGGTACCAATGAAAAATGTTTGAAACAATGAATAATGTTACTAATTTTCGGGAGAATTGGTATACTAATTTAAACCTTATGGAAATATTCCATTTTCAGAGACCAATAACAGATCCAGTTATTGCATTTTCAATACTAATGTTTAGTTTTTTATTCTTCCCATTATTATCCAAAAGAGTAAGAATACCTGAAATTATTGGACTTCTATTTGCAGGAATTATTATTGGACCCCATGGATTAAATCTTATTTCGAAAGAAATTGGAATTACTCTATTTGGAACTGTTGGTCTTTTATATTTAATGTTTATTGTTGCCTTGGAAATAAACTTAAGGGATTTCAAGCGATTACGGAACCAGAGCATTGTTTTTGGATCATTCACATTTTTCTTTCCATTGATAATTGGTTTTATTGTAACCTATTACATCTTCAAACTTCCGCTTTACTCAGCTATTCTATATTCAAGCATTTTTTCAACCCATACCTTAATATCCTATCCAATTGTAGTTAAATATGGGATATCGCGTCACAGAATAACAGCTATTACGGTAGGTGGCACCATTATTACCGATACGGGTGTATTGTTGCTGTTAACCATCATTTCATCATTAATTCAAGACGATATCAAGTGGTATTTTTTTATAGAACTAACCGTTCGTTTTAGCTTATTTTCAATAATTGTTCTTTACATTTTCCCAAAAATTAGTAAATGGTTCTTACGTAATTTGCAAGGAGACCATGGATTGCAATACATTTCGGTATTATTTATGGTTTTTTTGGCGTCTTTACTGGCTCAACTTCTAAAAATAGAGCCACTAATTGGTGCCTTTTTTGCTGGCCTGGCACTAAATAAACTGATACCTCATACATCACCATTAATGAACCGCATTATGTTTATTGGCCATAATTTGTTCATACCCTTTTTTATTATCAGTATTGGAATGCTAATAAACTTATCACTGTTTTTTACCGATTACCAATCCTTGATATTCTCCATCACTATTTTAATTGTCGCTATATCAACAAAATATCTTGCTGCTTTTGCTACCAGAAAATTCTATCATTATACCATTGCAGAACAAAATCTGATCTTTGGACTAAGTACATCGCGTGCAGCTGCAACAATCGCCGTTGTAGTGGTCGGGAACCGGATAGGATTGTTCAATGAATCGATAATGAACAGTGCTATTGTACTCATTTTCGTATCGTGTATGGTGAGTTCTTTTTTTACTGAAAAGGCTGCTCAAAAAGTATCACATCAACTGAGTGATAAAAAATTGCCTTCAAGTCCAACAAAAGTGGACCGGATTCTTGTTCCTATATCGAATCCAAACAGCCTGAATCATTTACTTGATTTTTCCATTGTACTGAAACGATCGCCCAAACAAATTCCAATTTATCCGCTCACTGTAATTTCCGATTTTAAAAATGCCCATCTGTTGATGGATCTGTTCCATAAAAATATCGACAAATATGCAATTGATGCCTCATCCACTGAAAATTTACTCAATCCACTTGTCAAAAAAGACATTTCAGTAGTTAATGGCATTTTAACCGCAGCAAGTCAGAACCACATTACTAAAATAATTATTGGATGGAACGGCAAAATTACTACCAGTAATTATTTTTTAGGAACCTTGCTTGAAAACCTGATACGCAAAGCAAACCAAATGATTGTGGTTATAAAACTGAATCAACCCATTGAGGAATTTGAGAAAATCCGTGTATTTATTTCATCGGATGCCGAATACGAAACCGGTTTTATTGAAAGTATTGAAGCCATTGTTAGTCTATCGGAGCACATAAAAACCAATCCTATATTTTACAGTTCTGAAGAAACTTTAAAACAAGTTAAAAATATTACCGAATTGCGGCATGGCAATACCTATGGTCAATTTGAAGCATCGAACCATTGGAAGGACATTCAGGAAAACCCATCGCAATTAATGAGCAATGAACTTACTTTTAGTATTTTAGCACGCCCTATGTCGTTAAAGTTTAACTCATATAACGACAAAATAACCAAAAACTTTTCAAAGAATTATGGCGATCATAGTTTTGGCATTATTTACCCAGCCATAGACGAAAACACCCCACAAATAGTATAGCACAGTTTACTCCACAAACAGCACCAACCCTTTCAGATACTCACTTTCCGGGTGGTAAATGCTAATAGGATGATCGGCAGGTTGCGAAAGCTGGTGCAGGATGCGCACGTTGCGGCGGGCGTTGGCCGATGCCGCAAATACCGATTTCCGGAATTCATCGCGGCTTACCGCTTGCGAACAGGAAAAGGTAAACAAAATTCCACCCGGTTTAATCTGCTCCAAGGCTTTTTGGTTGATGCGCTTGTAGCCTTGCAGTGCATTGCTGAGTGCTTTTTGGTGTTTGGCAAATGCAGGCGGATCGAGTATCATAACATCGTACTTCTCAATGGTATGGGTAAAGAACTCAAAAGCGTCCATGGCAAAACCTTCGTGAGGGGCATTTTCGCCAAAGTTAATTGCTACATTTTTATTGGTTTGTTCAATGGCCGGTTTGGAGGCATCCACCGAGTGCACCAATGAAGCACCTGCTTTTAAGGCGTAAACGGAAAATCCGCCGGTATATCCAAACACATTGCATACTTTTTTTCCTTTCGAGTAATCGGCCACCAACTTGCGGCTCTCCCGCTGATCGACAAAAAAACCGGTTTTTTGACCAGTTTCCCAATCAATTAAAAACTGATTTCCATGTTCCAAAACGGAATCTTCAGAGTTTTCGCCCAATAAATATTCATCTTTCGGATTCAGGTTGGCTTTATAGGGCAAAGTTCCTTCGCTTTTATCATAAATGGCTGTAATTTTATCGGTCAATATCTGTTTCAACAAAAAGGCGATTTTCTCACGCAACAAGTACATTCCCACCGAATGGGCTTGAATTACAGCAGTTCCGTTGTAATAGTCAATTATTAAACCCGGCATACCATCCCCCTCACCATGTATCAGGCGGAAAACATTGGTATCCGGATTATCGAAAAATCCCAACTGCTGACGGAACTGAATGGCTGCTTTCAATTTATTTTTCCAAAATATATCGTCAATCCGAACTTTATCGAAGGAAAAAATACGGACGGCAATGGAGCCAATCTGATAATGCCCTATGGCCAAAAATTCCAAGTGGTTGTCGTAAATTTCCACCACATCGCCTTCGGCGGGATCGCCTTTTATTTCTTTAATGGCTCCGGAAAATATCCAAGGGTGGAAACGGCGGATGGATTGCTCCTTACCCGATTTTAGAATGACTTTTATAAATTCCATTTTATTTGTTTGTTGCACTGATATTATTATCCTTTTATGCTTTTTTATATTCTCTTTAGCATATTCGTTTAATAAAATACTTTATAAAGCCATTGAAGTTTAAAGTTACTTTATTCGAAAGAAACCAAAATCTCTTTAATTTTATTTTTTAATTCGGGCATGTCGCCTTTTATGATTTCCCAAACCAAGCTTGAATCTACCCCAAAATATTCATGCACAAAAACATTCCGCATGCCCACAATTTGAGACCATTCAATTTTAGCCCGGATTATTCATTAATAATCCTGACGATTAAGCTACACCTCAATATTGG
>DYQV01000138.1 GCA_020719105.1 Rikenella microfusus | reverse complement strand
TTACAATCTTAAAACAGGAATGTGGATTAAAGCCACAATTCAAAAAGCCAGTTCAAAAGGTTTTTTTTATATTGAACCGTTGCTTCCTCATTCTGAAAATGATTGGTTTTTATGATTCTATCATTTTAATAAAATCTTGCTCTGTTATTATTGGAATACCCAATTCAACTGCTTTTGAAAGCTTATTGGGTCCAATATTTTCGCCTGCCAATAAATAACTGGTTTGCTTTGAAATAGAAGATACCGCTTTGCCGCCATGCGCCTCAATGATTGTTTTAATTTCTTCGCGACTAAAATGTTCCAGTTTACCACTGGCAATAATAGATAACCCTTTTAAATTTAAGGATTTAAGTTCTGATTTTTCTGTTTCAAACTGAAGCCCATACAGTTTAAGCTTTTCAATCAAAATGCTGTTTTCCGAATCCGAAAAATAATCCAATATACTTAAGGCTATCTTCTCTCCAATTTCTTCAGTGGCAATTAATGATTCATAAGAAGCATGGCTCAATTCTTCCATTGAACCAAATGCTTTAGCAAGATTTTTGGCTACAGTAGCACCAACATGCCGAATGCCTATCCCAAATAATAGACGCTCAAAAGGTACTGCTTTTGATTGTTGAATGCTATTCATAATATTATTGGCCGATTTCTCAGCCATTCGCTCTAAAGGCAAAAGTTGCTCTTTTGTAAGTGTATAAAGGTCTGAAATATTAGCAATGAGTTTGTTAGAATATAATAACTCAATAGTTTCTTCGCCTAAACTATCCATGTTCATAGCCTTACGGCTAATAAAATGTATAATTTTTCCTTTTATTTGGGGTGAACAACCTTTTTCGTTTGGACAATAATATGCTGCTTCACCTTCAGCTCTTATTAACTTTGTATTGCATTCGGGGCAATTATCAATGAAAATTACCTTTTTAGCATCAGTTTCTCGTTTATCAATATTTACACCTACAATTTTTGGTATAATTTCACCCCCTTTTTCCACTAAAACGGTATCGTTTAGATGCAAATCATGTAAAACAATAATATCTTCATTATGAAGCGATGCCCTTTTAACCGTGGTTCCTGCTAAAAATACCGGTTCCAAATTAGCTACCGGTGTAATAGCGCCGGTTCTACCAACCTGAAAATCGACCGACAACAACTTAGTAGCAGCTTGTTCTGCTTTAAATTTATAGGAAATTGCCCAACGTGGCGATTTTGCTGTGAAACCAAGTTGTTCTTGCTGTGCAATTGAATCTACTTTAATTACGATACCATCAATATCGTACGGAAGCTGCCTCCTGTTGGTATCCCAAAACTCAATGAATTTCAATACTTCTTCAATGGAATTACACCTTTTATTTTCTGTTGGGATTTTAAAACCCCATTCGCGGCATCGCTGCAAGTTATCGAAATGAGAATCGGTAGGTAACTCACTTCCTAACAAATAATACAAATAGCAGTCAAGTGGCCTTTTCGCAACCAGTGAAGAGTTTTGAATTTTTAATGACCCTGAAGCTGCATTTCTGGGGTTTGCAAAGGTATTCTCTCCTAATTCTTCGCGTTCTTTGTTGAGTTTTTCAAATCCTTTATGAGGCAAGAAAACTTCGCCTCTAATTTCAAACAGTTCCGGATAATTAGTCCCTTTTAACGTTAACGGGATTGAACCAATAGTACGCACATTATTGGTAACATCATCGCCTTTTTCTCCATCCCCTCTGGTAACAGCATATTTTAAATTTCCTTTTTCATAAGTTAAACTAATTGAAGCTCCATCGTATTTAAGTTCACATACATAACTATAGGTAGTATTCAGTGTTTTAGCCACACGCAAATCAAAATCCCTTATTTCAGTTTCATTATAAGTGTTTCCTAACGAAAGCATAGGATATTTGTGCTTTACCTGTTTAAACTCATTATTTAAATCGCTTCCTACCCTTTGGGTTGGAGAATTTGCATCGGCATATTCAGGATATTTACTTTCAAGCTGTACTAATTCATGCATCAACTGATCATATTCAAAATCAGATATTTCAGGAGCAGAAAGTACATAGTACTTATAATTATGATTGTTAAGTAATTGCCTAAGCTCCACAATTCTTTCTGAGTCTTTTTCTTTCATAACAAAATTGATTGAATGGACTAAAATAGATAAATCATTTGTTTTAACTCAAAGGAGCATTTGCTATTTATAAACAAATAGTAAAAAAATACAGTTCAAAAATATATTTTATTACAAACACAAATTTCTTGTCGATTGATTAAAAAGGACTACTTTTGATTTGCAATGGTTTCCAAAATGGTTTATACCTGATGGATTAAAAGGGAATGCCGCGTAAATCGGCAACAGTACCCGCTGCTGTAAGCTCCTTAACTTTTACCAAAACACCTTTGCCACTGTCCGCTAAAGCGAGATGGGAAGGCTTGGTAAAAGGGAGTAAGTCAGAAGACCTGCCTAAGCAAACAATACCTTAGCTTTCGGGAAAAAAAGCCATTGGTGTAGCTGCATTTATTGTTGCCCCATCAATTTAATCCGTAAGTAAAGGTTGATTTTATTTATTCATTTATTAATCAACTTTTTATGAAGAAAAAAATGTTTTTATTTGCGTTTGCCCTCTCTACCGTGAGTATTGTGCAAACAAGTGCTCAACAAGTTGCCACTATGGATGACTTAACCCTTGAGAATGAAAGTTACTGGAATGGCAGTAATGGAAGTGGAAATTTTACCAGTGGTTCCATGCTCTTTAAAAACCAGTACAATGCCGATTATTTTAGTTGGAGCGGATTTGCCTATTCCAATATAACAGACAACAGCACACCGGGATATGAAAACCAATACAGTGCGTTTGCAGGAAAAGGTGCCTTAAGTTCGGCAAATTATGCCATTGGATACAATTATGGACCGGATACTATTGTGCTAAGTAGTTTATCGGAAATGCTTGGATTGTACATTACTAATTCCACTTATGCTGTTTTATCAATGAGGGATGGCGATGCATATTCAAAAAAATTTGGAGGAGTAACAGGAAACGACGAGGACTGGTTTAAACTTAAAATTACCGGTTGGAATGAGTCTCAAATTGAGGTTGGCACTATTGAGTTTTATTTAGCCGATTATCGGTTTGCGGATAATGCAAAAGACTATATTATTAAGGACTGGCAATGGGTTGATTTAAGTTCATTAACCAATACTTCATACCTGACTTTTGAACTTTCATCGACTGATAATGGAGATTGGGGAATGAATACTCCTGCCTTTTTTTGTTTGGATGAGATAACCATTAAAAACTTTACCGGTATTAATTTTGGTACTGAAAACGATGCAGCGAAACCGGAATATGAATTTCAAATTTATCCTAATCCAGCACAAAATTACTTGAATATAACAGGCAATAACCCAATTAATCAACTAAGTATAGTTAATATAGCGGGTCAATTGGTTTTACAATACAAAGGAAATCAATCGTTTAATCAGACCATATCTATTGAAAGCCTGAATGCAGGAATATATTTTATTCAAGTAAATTCTAATCATTCAACAGAACTGTATAAAATAAGTAAGCAATAGCTTTAATTAAATGACTTCAAAAAAAAAAGGGTGCTTCAATAATGGAGTGCCCTTTTTCATTTATCGGGGATTTAAGGTTTACTTAAATTGATTAACTAAACTGATTTACTTTTAAGTGATTTGTTACATAGATAGAATAATTCTCCCGGATCAATGGGTTTGGCCAAAACACCTTTTATTCCAATACTGACATACAAGTCCTTATCTTCAGGCATGGCATAAGCGGTTTGGGCAATAATAATTACCGAGCGATTGATACTCATAATTTTTTTTGAAGCATCAATGCCATTCATAACAGGCATTCTGATATCCATTAAAATAAGATCAATTTCAGGATGCTCTTCATACAATGTTACGGCCTCTTCTCCATTCTCAGCTCTTAAAATTACTGCATGAGTTTTTGATAGAATGCTTTGAAGCAAAATATAATTAGTAATTTCATCTTCAGCAATTAGAATCGTTTTACCATTCCAATCAGGGGTATCATAAATTGAATCAGCAGGCGTCAAATATGCTTTAGAAACCACTCTTTTAAACGGTATATTAAAATAATAGTCGGGTTTACCATGAACAGATTCATCTGACCACAGTTTTCCGCCAAGCATTTCAATTATGTTTTTTGCTATAATCAATCCAATTCCTGCCGATTCTTCAATTTCCGAAAAATTTATTTGCAAAATCGAATCATCTTTCATCAGCTTTCTTATTAAACTTTCTGACAAGATGTTATTGTCGTTTTTAAGATAAAAAAATAAATTGTCTTCTCGAATTAAATAACCAATGAATAAACTCTCAGCAGTAAAAAAACGTATGGAACTATTTATCAAATTCTTAATAACCTGTTTTAATCTATAAGGATCGGAATGAAGATTAAATTCATCTTCAATAGAGCCAATCGTATAGGAAATATTCAATTGTTCTTTACCTAATTGATTTTTTTTGGAATTGGCATATAGAAACGAATCTTTGATAATAGAGTTCAAATTGAAATCGGTATGTTTTAAATGGATTTGGCCCGATTCAATGCGCGAAAAATCAATAATATCATCTATTATATCAATCAAAATATGGCCATTGGACTGTATCATATCAATAATTTCCACCCTCTGATCAATAGTAAGATCAGTATCAACCAATAAATCGCTAAAACCAATGATAGAATTCATGGGAGTTCTAATTTCATGGCTCATGTTAGCCAAGAAAGATAATTTAATCCGATCGGATTCTTCTGCTTTTTCTTTTGATTTTTGCAGCTCTAATTCATGCAAATAATGATTCGTAATATTGTATGAAATACCTACTAAACCAAAAACTTTGTTCTTGTGATCATGTAAGGGAATTTTAATATGTTTGAAACGAATCTTTTCTCCTGTAATTGATTCATCCCATTCCATAACTTCCCAACGCAAACCTTCGTTGAACACTATTTCATCAGACGCCAAATAATTATCCGCTTTTTCTTTATCAAATAATTCATGGTCAGTTTTTCCAATCATGTCCGATTCTGTTTTTCCATTAAAGTCAAGCAAAGCTTTGTTAGCTCCCAGGTATTGGCTTTTTGTATTTTTAAAGAATATTAAATCGGGCAGTGCATCCACTAAGGATCGAAATAGTAACTCAGGAGCCATTGATTTAAAATGCATATCGCCTTCAATGGTTGGATTCAATAAAAATGATAGGATAAGTGTCTCATTATGACCAACAATTTTCAAGGGATATTTTATCATCCACTTTTTGTACAAACTTGATTTAATGGAAAATGAAACTTCTTCAAAAACCAGTTGGGTGGATTGGTTCAAGAGTTTTTCGTCCAATGAGGTCAATTGTGCAGCAAAAACAGGTTCAAAAATTGAGTTTAAAAATAAATTATCAGGCGTAACATCTTCTTTAATTGCAAATTCCAAAAACTCATCGCTTACTAATTCAATTTTACCGCTTGCATTATTAACAAATAGCCAAACCGGAATTTGTTTTAATACTTTTTTAATTAAAGGATTGTTAAAATCAATAATCAAAGGCGAGAAATTCTGATTGTTAATTTCATTGATGTATTCTTTGGTTGAAAGTTCCATTTCTTTTAACAAAAATCGATTCCAAATCCATAAAATAATAATGATAAGAACAAGAATTCCAATTACAAAAACATAAAATTCAGTATGTGCCCACTTAACCGTTTTTCGAAAAGGCTGGTCAATAAAATACTTTTTTTCAAGGTTCCGAAAGCTATTGTTTTCAACCAATAATTTAATACGTTCTTCGGCCTTCTTAATTAAAGCAACCTCCTGATTGCTTATGGCCAACCCAAATTTTACTGAGAGAAAAGGGGTATCAATAAAATCAATATTTTTTATTTTATTTTGCCGAATGTATTCATTTCCAATAAAATAGGGAATAATGGCGCAATCATTTATTCCTGAGGATAAAAGCTCAAGTGCTTTAGCGTAAGATGGTACAGTAAAAATATATGAGGCTTTACTTCGATATAGAGATTGATAAACTAAATCGTCTTTCTGAACAATTATTTTACTGGAGTACAAATCAGCTAAGGAATTTAATTGGGTATTTGTGCGCTTAAACACCATATAATCGATATCGTGCGGCAGAGGAATAAAACGATAATTTGCAGGCATTGCCGATTCAGGTATAAAAACCAACACCGAATTCATTTTATTTATTTCCAACGAATCAGAATAAAGTTCAATTGCTACCGATTCCTGAAAAAGTTCATTTAAAAAGTCGGTTATAAATCCTTCATAAATGGTATTATTGTTTTTATATAAATACGGAACTGCCGATTTAGGGACATACGCAGTAATTTTGGATTGCGCATAAGTAAAACTAGATAATATCAGTAAATTAATAAGTAGAAAGCCAACGCATTTATTCATGTCCCTAATTTGAATTATAAAAAAACTTTTGTAGTAGTATCAACAATAACAAATTTAAGAAATAATGCCTAGTATCAAAATAACGAGCAGCTATAAAATTTTAGTGATTATTCACTTACCTCGATGAATGCAGAGCCATTTATTTTAGGCTGAATAGGCACAAATATTATACTTTAACTGAACTTAATTAACCCGCTTTATTCATACCTGAGCACAGCGAAAGGTGTGAATGTGCGAT
>DYQV01000679.1 GCA_020719105.1 Rikenella microfusus | reverse complement strand
CTGTTTTTGTTTTTATTTCTAAATGCGGTTGCCCTGATCATTAAAAAAACCTATTTGGTTATTAGAAACTGTTTTTATAGCTTTCGAAGTTTTTTAATTACGTGATTTTATAAACGAATAGCTCTCTCAATGAAGTATCTAAACAGCGTTATTACTGGAACAGGAAGTTATATTCCTGAAGTTCGGGTATCCAATAAAGAATTTGCCCAGCATATTTTTTTCAATAAAGATGAAACAGCCATTGAAACGCTGGTTGAAGAAGTTATTCGCAAATTTAAAGATATTACCGGGATTGAAGAACGGCGATATGCAACTGATGATTTGAGTACTTCCGATTTAGCTACCAGAGCAGCAGAAATGGCAATTGCAGATGCCGGTATCGACCGTGAAACCATTGACCAGATAATCATTGCCAATAATTTTGGCGATGTAATTAAAGATACCATTCAAACCGATGTGTTACCAAGCCTTGCGTCGAGGGTAAAACAAAAGTTGGGTATTGAAAACCCTTATTGCATACCTTACGATATTGTTTTTGGTTGCCCAGGTTGGGTACAGGGAATGATTCAAGCCGATTCGTTTATAAAAAGCGGTTTGGCAAAAAAGTGTCTGGTTATTGGCGCGGAGACACTCTCGCGGGTAATTGATAAACACGACCGCGACTGTATGATTTTTGCCGACGGTGCAGGAGCTACTATTGTGGAAGGAATTGAAGGAAACGAACCAAAAGGCATTTTATCGTCATCCATGATGTCGCATACTGCAAAAGAGGCAAGTTACCTCTATTTGGGGAAATCGTACGCCCCCGATGCTGACCCAAGAGTAAGGTACATAAAAATGGAAGGGCGTAAAATTTACGAATATTCGTTAACTAATGTACCTACAGCAATGAAAATTGCCCTCGACAAATCGGGCATACCGGCCGAACAGATTAAGAAAATTATCATCCATCAGGCCAACGAAAAAATGGATGAGGCCATATTGATGCGTTTTATGCGTTTGTGCAAACTACAAAAACCCATGTCCGAAATAATGCCCATGAGCATTCAGGAATTAGGAAACAGTTCAGTAGCTACTGTTCCAACGCTTTACGATATGATTTTAAAGGGCGAAGTAAAAGGACATGAAATTCACAAAAACGACATAATCCTATTTGCCTCGGTAGGTGCCGGAATGAACATAAATGCCATTGTTTACAAGCAGTAAAGAAGAAATAAGAAAACAGAAGTTAGAGTTAGAAAAGAAAAAGGCTGTCTAAAAAGAAAATATTACCGCATAAAACACAAAGAAACGCAGAGAACGCCAAGTTTAAAATATTGATGACTAAAACTTTGCGACCTTTGCGATAAAACTCAGCGACCTTTGCGGTTTCTGTATTCGAACTTTATAAGTACCCTTTTTATT
>DYQV01000678.1 GCA_020719105.1 Rikenella microfusus | reverse complement strand
AACTTTACAAACTAAAAAATGAATACACTTCAAGAAATATTAGCCGGATTAAAACACAATAAACTGCGAACGATACTAACAGGTTTATCGGTTTCGTGGGGTATTTTTATCCTTATCGTATTGCTTGGTGCGGGCAACGGACTGAAAAACGGTGTTACATCTAACTTTAGCCGACGCGCAACCAATACGGTTCAAACTTGGGCAGGGCAAACATCAATGCCTTATAACGGACTTAAAAGTGGACGAAATATGAATTTTTCGGAAAAAGAAATAGTTGCAATAGATAAAAATGTAGAGGAAGCTATATCCGGAACTGGAATTATCGAAAAACAATCGACTATAAGTGTTGGTGCTGAATATGGTACATTTAGTTTAATTGGTTGCGATCCGGAATACCAACAGATTTTCAATCTGAAATTTGAGCATGGCAATGGTCGGTTTATTAATCGGTTGGATTTGAATGCCACAAAAAAAGTAGCGGTAATTGATAAAAAAGTGCAGGAAATGCTTTTTAAAAATGCAAACCCGATAGGGAAGCAGATTAAAGTTGGGTCAATTATGTTTCAGGTAGTTGGTGTAAATACCAAAAAGGAAAATTGGGGAAATGGCAAGGTGTATATTCCTTTTACAACGGCTCAGCTCATTTACAATCCCGACCGTAAGTTTCGAAGTATAGCCATGACGGTGAATGGACTCGAATCGGAAGCTGAAAATGAAACATTTAATGATAATCTGCGAAAAAACATGGCGCAAAACCTGCGTTTTGACCCGAAGGACATGGAAGCTCTTTGGATACAAAATTCGCAACGCGATTACCTCGAAACAATGAAAATATTTGGTGGAATAACGATTTTTGTTTCCATCATTGGCATTTTT
Organism: Rikenella microfusus; assembly: GCA_020719105.1. Lineage (GTDB taxonomy): Bacteria > Bacteroidota > Bacteroidia > Bacteroidales > SZUA-534 > GWE2-40-63. Next base: position 528 of record DYQV01000678.1, on the reverse strand, counting down.
ACATTGATTGCCGGAATTGTAGGAGTGAGTAATATCATGTTAGTATCAGTAAAAGAACGTACCCGTGAGTTTGGAATTCGTAAAGCCATCGGCGCTCCACCTTCACATATTTTGCGTTCGATAATTATAGAATCGATATTAATCACAGGGGTTTTCGGGTATATCGGCATGATGATGGGAATTGGACTTACTGAATTTATCAATTACATTCTGATTCAATCGGCAGCCGGAAATCCGGATGGCATGACGGTATTTAAAGACCCTACCGTTTCGCTGAGTTATGTGCTAACTTCAACCACCATATTAATAATTGCAGGCGTAATTGCCGGATATATGCCGGCTCGCAGAGCAGTGAGGATTAAACCGATTGAGGCAATGCGGGAGGAATAGATAAGCCCAGCCCACTAAATCCCCCAAAGGGGGATTTAAAGACATAATTAGTAACAAAGAGTGGAAAATTTCAAGATTTGAAAATGAATAATAAAAACAAAGCTAACTCTAACTCCCCTTTAGGGGTTGGGGGCAGAT
>DYQV01000137.1 GCA_020719105.1 Rikenella microfusus | reverse complement strand
TTAAAAACAATGGCATCAGGCAAACAAACAATTTCTGGATTTGGACCTGAAAAATAGCAGTTATAGGAATTGAAACTATTTTATCTATTGTCTTTGTGAATTGATTAGCCTACCATAATCCTTTTAATGTCTTTGGCAATGGCATCCCAACTGTATTTATTAAAAAATGAGGGCGAAATTATTTCTGTTTCATTTAATTGGGTTATCATTTTGTCCACAAATAAATCCCAATCGTTATCGGGCACAACTTGTAAAAGGTTTCCGCAAACAGTTACATCAATACCTAATGCTCCGGTGGCAGTGGAAACCACCGGTTTATTATAACCCAATGCTTCAATCACTTTCGTTTTTACGCCGCCTCCGCTTAATATAGGATTTATGATTACATCGGCACTTTGCGTATATTCATCAATATCATGCACAAAACCGGCATAAACTATCTGCTCGTCTTCCAATTTTTTCAGCGCATCAATATACTCATCAGAAAGACCCCCACCACAAATTAGTATTTTATATCCCTTGGTTAATTTTTCTTTTAAGCGAGGTGAAATTTCACTAATAATAATTTCAAGTGCGGCAATATTGGGCAAGTACTTTAAAACTCCGAAAAACATAAAAACCTTATCATCCGATGATATATTATGACGAGCCCTTACTTCAGTTGCCAATTCAGGACTAGCCAACATGGGGCTTTTTTGTGGAACTCCATAAGGGGATACATGACACTTTTCGGGTGACAGTTTAAAATGATGCATTGCTAACCGATGGTCTTCTTCGGAAATAAAAAAAACACCTTTTGCTTTGGTCAAAGCAAACTTCTCCCACAAATACATAAATGGCCACCACCAGTTACCCAAGCTCTTAAACCTCAGAAATTCAATGTTGTGGGCATGAATAAAGAAAGGCACTTTTGTTTTTTTCGAAATAAAATACACCATTATGGCCATATAAGGCTGCTCAAGCAAAATAGCTAAAGGAGTTAGCTGTTTTGTCATTTTGAGAATAAGCTTATAATTTCCAAACGACAGGTATTTTTTAACATTGTGCTCAATCAGTGGCAAAAGCTGAAAGGAATGCCCCATTGTTGAGCTATGCGTGTCGGTAATGCTAATAACCTCAATTTCTTTTCCTAAGGCATCAAGCATTCCATAGGTGTGCTTTTGACCACCCGAAACCGGTGGGATGAGTGGTGCGGGAACAATGGAAAGTATCGGTTTTTTTGTCATTTGGTTTCCTATTAGAATTCACAGCAACGTTACTTCAATTAAAAAAGCCAGAATTTCAAATATAGGGAAATTCTGGCTTTTTTTAAGTAATATTTCAATTTACTGTTTGTTCGTAGGCTTCAATATGCTTTCGTATGATTCTTTATTTGCAACTACTTCAATAGCCTTTGCTAATACCGGATCATGAATTAAATTGGCCTTTGCCCTACCTGTTTGATAATAGTAGCGGCTAACAATCTCTTCTCGCAATAAATCAATGATTTCTTGTTTAAAAAGCTTCAAATCTTTGTTTTTGTCATGAGCTAATTTACTCCGCAACTGAGCCAATTCAGTAGCTACTTCCGATTCATATTTTTCTTTTTTAATAATTTCTTCCAAATCAGTAATTGCCTGTTCGCTCTCCAAAGTATAATCAAATTCTTTAGTTGCTAAAAACCTCACAAAATCCTCATAAACGGCATCATCCAGATTAAATTTTTCTACCTCAGGAATAGAATCGTGTTTTTGCTGATATTCTGTAGCAAAATCAAAAATCAGGTTCTTTGTATAAAGACTGATTGAAATTTTACTTAGTATTTGAGGCTCCACTTTAATATCAGGCATAACACCCCCGCCGTCATAAACAGAGCGCCCTCCTTTGGTTTTAAATTCGGTGATTAATGAATCGGGTATATGGCCTACGCTACCGTCCTCGTTTCGGTGGCTATAATCCAACGCCTGAATGCATCTTCCGCTTGGGATGTAGTATTTGGCTGTGGTAAGTTTTAGTTTTGAATTGTAACTCAAATCACGTGTTGTTTGTACCAACCCTTTTCCAAAAGTACGGGTGCCTATTATTACACCCCTATCAAGATCTTGAATCACACCGGAAACAATTTCAGAAGCTGATGCAGAACCACTGTTCACCAAAACAGCAATTGGAATGTTTAAATCCAATGCATCGTCGGTAGCATTGTAGGCCCTATTCCACTGTTTTACTTTTCCTTTTGTACTTACTATTTCCTGTCCTTTTGGAATAAAAAGGTTCGAAACGGCAACGGCCTCTATAAGTAGTCCACCTGGGTTATTTCTCAAATCAAAGACTAAATATTTCAATTGATTCTTTTTTTGTAATGCCTGAAAAGCTGATTTTACTTCTTTGCTGCAATTTTCAGTAAAACTTGATAGCCGAATATAACCAATAGAGTCGTTCAGCATTCCTGAATAGGCAATACTGTTAATTTTAATTTTTTCTCTTATCACCGACTTTTCAATCATCTTTGAATTTCCCGGTCTTTCAATGCCCAATTTTATTTCCGTATTGGGTTCACCTTTCAACAATTCACTAATATCTTCTGAACCTCTTCCTTTCACTGTTTTTCCATCAATTTCAACAATTTTATCCCCCGCTTTCAACCCTGCTTTATAAGCCGGAAATCCTTCATACGGTTCAGTTATAATAACAAAATCGCCACTTCGCCTTATTAATGCACCAATTCCGCCATATTGCCCAGTGGTCATAAATCTATAATCCTCCATTTGCGATTCTGGTATATAAACCGTGTAGGGATCTAAATCATTTAACATTTTATCGATGCTGTTCTTAACTAATTCGGCGGGATCTGTCTCGTCAACATAATACAAATTCAGCTCTTTGAATAAAGTGTAATAAATATCGAGGTTTTTTGCAATCTGAAAGTTTTCTTCATCAAAAGTCACAAAACCTACGGCCAAAACTGTCACAGCAGCCAATATCAGCACTTTAACTTTCTTACTTAATCTTCTCATACTTGAAATTGTTTTTATGATAGATGGTTCTTTCTTATTGGTTGTATATTATGGATGAAAAGTTACATTTATTGGTTCAAAAGATTTGCCTTTTCAAATCGCTCAATTTGGGTAAAATTCGCTAACTTTTTCCGATAAACGTATTAAAAGTTGTTTTATTTTGATCTCAAACTCTTTAAAATCGAGTGTTTCGTTTCCTACATAAATAAGCATAAAAGATAGTTCGATATTTTTTGAGGCGAGTTTTTCATATATCGTGTTTTTATTCAAGCGAAAGCATTCCCGCATCCGTCTCTTAAAAAAATTACGATCTACGGCCGAGCGAAAAATTCTTTTTGATACCGAAAAACCTACTTTCAGAGTAAATGGTTTATCCTGCTCTGTAACCATCCAAACAAGCTTAAATGGATAAATTCTAAACGTTCGGTTCTGTAAAAAAAGCGAATCAATGGTCAAATTGCTTTTGAGCCTTTCGTGTTTGCGAAAAGTAAATCGCACGGGTTTGTTAGGCTCAATTGTTACCATGGGTATAAAACCGTCACGCTAAGGCAACGGTTCCTTATTTTTTACAATTCTTATTTGCATTCTTAATGAACTGATCCAAGGCCATAGTCATGGATGGAGCTTCAGGTAGGGGTGCTTGAATATCCAAACGCAAATTTGCCTCCTTTACAGCTTGAGCAGTAGTGGGTCCAAAAGCAGCAATTTTTATTTCACCTTGATTAAAAGTTGGAAAATTCTCGAACAGTGATTTGATACCCGATGGGCTAAAAAACACGAGAATATCGTAATTTACATCAATTAAATCCGACATATCACTAGCAACCGTTTGATATAATATCGCTATGGAATACTTTAAACAAATTTTATCCATCCCCATTGGAATCTCTGCCTTATGCTTATCCGATAAGGGAAGTAGAAAATTCTCTTCTTTGTGCTTGTCTAATATTTCAAGCAATTCGTCAAAAGTGTTTTTGCCGAAAAATATTTTACGCTTACGGTAAACAATATATTTTTGAAGGTAAAAAGCTGTTGCTTCTGAAATACAAAAATATTTCATGGTGTCAGGAACAGTTATACGCATTTCATCACATACTCTAAAGAAATGGTCAACAGCGGTGCGCGCAGTAAAAACAACGGCTGTATGATCCAGTATATTTATTCTATCTTTTCTGAAAACTTTTGCTTCCACTGGTACAACCTGAATAAACGGTCTGAAATCTATCTTTAAATTATGCTTTTCAGCTAAATCAAAATACGGCGATTTCTCTGTTTCTGGCTCTGGTTGAGATATTAGAATCCTCTTAATTTTCAATTTTTTATACTTTTTCGTTATACACCATACCTGCTCGATGTCCTTTATTGCTGGGATACAACCAGTTTATAGACAACCAGAATAGGTAAAATTTCAAGTGCACAAAGGTATAAAATCAAATAGAATATTGAAAGCCTATTTTTAAATCCTATTTGCAATCCCCTAAAAATACGCAATAAATAAAATAGCCCCACCACAATAAAGCCCGCCAAAAATAGCCCTGACGCAGCACGACTGCTTACAAAAGGTACTATGCAAATAATTGGTAAAAGAAATAAACCAACCATTCGATTGTAAATAAAAACAGTAGTGTTGTAATAAGTGAATACCCTTTCTGTCAAAAAAAAGAAATCAAGTAATTGCAAAAACAAGGCTTTTGTTAAATAAATGGCCATTATAGCTCCTAAAATTGCAAAAAATAAAACTATCCCTTCTAAATAGGGTATTGTGTAATGATTAAAATCAATAAATTGGGCTATAAAAAGTGACAAGTTGATAAAAAACAAAATATTAATAAAAATGAATACCCGATTGCGAAGCACGTTAGCTTCCTCCTTGATGCGACGAGCTGCAAAAAAACTGGTCGCAGCTTGTATGGCTGCATTCACAAACTTTCCAAAACCAAACCGCAACCAACCAAATAATATCAGCGAAACAATAATAACACCAACCATCCAATCTGATGACCCAAACCCTTTCTGAAAATTCTCCCTTTTAGAAAGTTCAATTTTTTTAACCAAAATATCCTCTTTCACGATGGACAAGGAATCATGGGTTTCTATAGATGAAGTTAAAGTGGGTTTTCGTGAATAGTGATCCACCGGTTCAAAAGGAGAAAAATACAACTTGTCAAATAACGTCTTCTCACGGGGAAAATCAAACTGGCGACTAAAAACATTATATTCGGGATGAACTAGGGTATCATTAGCGGGAACTATTGGGACTGTTTTAATGGTTGGTATTGCTTTCTTTGTGGTTATTCGAAGCGAATCCAGATCAAAGGATCTTACCGAACCTAGTTCTATGGTTTGTCTTTCTACCTTTAATGAACCGTCTAAACTTTGATCGCTGATTATTTTCCCTTCAAGTTGGGAAATAGTATCCTTTATTTGAACTATTTTCTCGTTCTTACTCATTCTTTTTCCCTTTGTTTTTGGATTCCTAAAAACCGCTTAAACCTAATAATAAGTATCAAAGATACAAGGTTTCTTTAAAGGTTAATTTTTTCTTTAAATATAACCAACCTGTTTTTACACAAGCCATTCTTCAAAGGCTATAAAAATAATAAGTTTCGTTCATTTTCATCGATTTTAGATTAACCCTCTTAAATTTTTTGAATTAATTGTATATTTGGATGCAAATTAAAAAACCTATGCAAGCAATAAAAAACATTTTTCTGTCAGCTATAACAATCGGACTAATAAGTTCCTGTGTGCCTACTAGGCAATTTCAAGAGTTGCAAGTTAAAAACCAAACTACAGTAAGTGAACGCGATTCTTTAAAAAGCACCAACGAAGCGTTGACTGTTCAAAACACCGAAATGGAAGCTGAGTTGGAACAACTTAAAAAGAAGTTGGATAATTTGGCAATAGAGAAAAGCAGTATAAAAGATTCAGCCAATTTATACCGAAAACAATACAAAGTTTTTAAAACCATGTACGACGATTTATCGAATTCGAATACACAATCAGAAAAAGGTCGTGATGAAGAAACCCGTAAGCTTTTAGCTGAATTACAAGTTACAAAAACCGACCTTCAGGTGAAAGAAGATGAACTCCGAAAATTAGAAACCTCATTGCAAGCAAAAAGTACAGAGCTTGAAGAGCGGGATATTATTTTATTAGCACTTGACGCCGATTTAAACCAGAAACAAAAGGAACTTGAAGAACAAGGAAAAAAGTTGTTTGAACTTGAACAAATTTTACATAGCAAAGATTCGGCTGTTTTTGCTTTAAAAACAAAAATCACCAATGCATTGCTTGGTTTTGAGAACAAAGGATTAACCATTCAGCAACGGAATGGAAAAATTTATGTAACCATGGATGAAAAGCTGCTTTTCAAATCCGGGAAATGGGATGTTGACCCTAAGGGTCAAGACGCATTAAAGCAAATTGCCAAAGTTTTAGAACAAAATAAAGATATTAATATTGTGGTTGAAGGACACACCGATGATGTGCCGATGAAAGGTACCGGAGATGTTAAAGATAATTGGGATTTGAGTACAAAACGTGCCACCTCAATTGTTAAGATATTGCTTCAATCATCGAAAATGGATCCCGGACGTATTACCGCAGCAGGACGTGGACCGTTCCAACCAATTGATGGATCAAAAACACCGGAAGCAAGAGCAAAAAACCGGAGAACAGAAATTATTCTCACTCCAAAATTGGATGAATTGTTTCA
>DYQV01000136.1 GCA_020719105.1 Rikenella microfusus | reverse complement strand
CTACAAAAGAAAGTAATTTTTCACACTTTAAAGTCATTCATATTTCTTTTTATTTAGGAATCTGAATGACTTCTTTTTGATAATATTAAACAATAGATTAAGCCTTGGTAATAATTTCACCATGGAGCAGTTATTTTAAGTTTGATGGCATAAACCATGCTATTTGCGGCGCCCATATATTGAGGGAGCTGGAAGGTTTGCGTGAAACAGGGCAGAGTAAATGGGCATCCACCTTCAAGATGTTTTTAATGAGCGTATACCTGATGCCTTTTGAAGAACGGGTCAAGCGGCGGCAACACATTGAGGCAAGATATAGCCCGATTTGTCAAATCGGTGAAAAAGCAGAACCCCTGCCTGAAAAAGAAGTTATCCCAAAATCAGTTTTTTCCCAGCATCAACACCATCAAACAACATTCGCTCAGGATTTTCAATTAGTTCCTTTATTCTTACTAAAAACCCAACGGAATCTTTTCCATCAACCAACCGATGATCGTAAGATAAGGCAACATACATCATGGGCCGGATAACAACCTGCCCATTTTCTGCAACCGGACGATCATTAATAGCGTGCATTCCCAAAATACCAGCTTGCGGAGGATTAATAATTGGAGTTGAAAGCAAGGAACCAAAAACTCCTCCATTGGTGATGGTAAAAGTTCCTCCACTCATTTCATCCAACGAAATTTTTGCATCGCGTGCTTTTTGAGCCATACGGGCAATCTCCAGTTCTGTTTGTGCCAATGTTAGTTTATCGCAATCCCGAATTATTGGAACCATCAGTCCTTTGGATGTTTGAACAGCAATTCCTATATCACTATAAGTGAAATGAATAATATCTTCCCCATCTATCATTGAGTTAATGCTTGGATGTAGCTGCAAAGCAATAGTTGCTGCCCGGGTAAAAAATGACATAAAGCCCAGTTTTTCTCCAAATTTTTGCTGAAACTCCTCTTTATAAGCATTACGCAACCTCATTACTTGTGTCATATTCACTTCGTTAAAAGTGGTAAGCATGGCTGTTTGATTTTTCACCTGTACCAATCGTTGACTGAGTTTTTTACGAAGAGGAGACATTTTAACCCGTTCTTCGGTACGTTCCTGTTTCAATGCACCGGAATGTGCCGACTCTTGATATTTTAATATGAAATCAACTTCTTTTGAACCAATTCGCTGCATTTTAGTGAGAAGTTCTTCCCTCGAAACGCCTTTTTCCTTAAGCATCTCTTTTGCTACAGGAGTTATTTTAATTGATTGTTCAGCCACTTTATCGTTGCTTTGGTTGAGACTAACCTCTACTCCACTCGATTCAATAATTGTTTTTTTATTTTCAATTTGTTTTTGCTCTGGGTTTTTACTCACACCTACTGTATCTGCATCAATAGTGCAGGCAATTGAACCCACTGAAACGGTTTCACCAGCTTGTACTAAAATAGCAATTGACCCCGCAACTGATGCAGTAAGGGTTAACGTTGCTTTATCTGATTCAAGTTCAGCAATCTCCTGATTTCTTTCCACAAAATCGCCATTTGCAACAAACCAACTCGAAAGTTGAACTTCGGTGATGGACTCTCCCGGACTGGGTATTTTTATTTCAATTTTCATTATTGTTCTAATTTAAAATAGGTAAGTTGTTGTAGAATGGGTATTCTCTCTTTTCCGGTTTTGCATTGCAACCCGCAATAAGGATTTTGCAATTCACAGGTACATTTCTTGAAAATTTTCCCAACAATCTCCTCCTGTTCTTTTTGGTGTAACTCATGAAGGCCAACAGCAGGACTTCCGCTAGCGGTTCGGAATACGCCATCAATGGGTAGTGGTGATAATTCATTTCTAATAAAATACCAAGCACCCATATTCATAGGTTCTTCCTGTGCCCACAGTATTTTTTGGCTTTGATGGTATTTTGAAAGCAGACTTTCAATTTCTTTAACCGGAAGCGGATAAATTTGTTCAATCCTAATTAAAGCAATATCCTTAACCCCTAAGTTGTTTTTTTCCTTCAAGAGGTCATAATACAATTTGCCTGTACAAAGCACAATTCGGGTAACTTTTTCAGGAATTGTATCGGTATCGTCAATTACTCGTTGAAAAGCACCCACAGCAAAATCGGTTACCGATGAAACTACTTGAGGGTGACGCAATAAACTTTTAGGAGTAAAAATTACCATGGGCGTTCTAAAATCTCGCAACACCTGTTGGCGGAGTGCATGAAATAAATTGGCTGGAGTACTACAAATCAACAATTGCATGTTATTTCGGGCACTCAGCGTTAAGAATCGCTCCAACCGGGCACTTGAATGTTCAGGACCCTGACCTTCATATCCATGGGGCAACATTAAAACCAAACCATTCATAATTCCCCACTTCTCTTCGGCTGATGAAATATACTGATCGATAATAACTTGTGCTACATTATGAAAATCACCAAATTGAGCCTCCCAAATATTTAGGCTTTTGGGAGCGGCCATGGAATAGCCGTATTCAAATCCAAGCACTCCATACTCATTAAGGGGGGAATTATAAATATCAAAGTCAGCCTGATTTTTTGACAAATTTTTGAGCGGAGTGTATTTCTCAGCAGTGTTTTCTATTGTTAACACCGCATGTCGGTGCGAAAAAGTTCCCCGTTGTGAATCTTGTCCACTAATGCGAACGGGAATTCCTTGATCAATAAGAGTGGCATAAGCCAATAATTCTCCCATCGCCCAATCCAACCTATCTTCCTTAATCATTTGGTTACGGTCGTCCAATAACTTTACTATTTTATTAAAAAAAGCATCTTTATTGGGCAATTCATTCATTTTTTCTGCTAATTCCAGAAGCTTTTTAACAGGTACTGATGTTGAGATACTTTTCTGAAAATCAATAGCCTCAGCATGTCTAAAATCCATCCAATCCTCAACTAAAAATTGTTTTATGGCAACTTTTGAATCACGCTGCGCAATAAGTAACTTTTCCTCCAAAGATTGATCAAAAACAGTCTCTTCCCTAACAATTTCTTCTTTAGTTAATACTGTTTCTTCTGCCAACTTCTGGGCATAAATATCTCTTGGATTTGGATGCGAAGCTATTGCTTTGTATAAAACAGGTTGTGTATAGCGAGGCTCATCGCCTTCGTTATGCCCGTATTTCCGATACGAAAGAATATCAATAAAAACATCTTTATGAAATTGCTGCCTGTATTCTACGGCAAGTTTAACCGTATAAATCATGGCCTCCACATCATCGCCATTTACATGAAACACCGGACAACGGGTAACTTTAGCCACATCGGTACAATAGGTACTTGTTCTTGCTTCCAAATAATTGGTAGTAAATCCTACCTGATTATTAATAACTAAATGAATTGTTCCACCCGTTTGATAGCCCGAAAGTTCCGACATTTGAATTACCTCGTACACCACACCTTGACCCGCTATGGCAGCATCGCCATGAATTATTATTGGGGCTAATTTATTGGCGTCATTTTTATATTTACTTTTAATTTTAGCATGTGCAATTCCTTGAATAATGGGACCCACTGTTTCTAAATGCGAAGGGTTTGGTGCAAGGTTTAATCGCACTTTTTTTCCGCTATCAGTTGTAACGGTATTCCCATAACCTAAATGATATTTTACATCGCCTAATGAAATGGAATCGATGTATGATTTGCCGGTAAACTCCCGAAAGAGAATCTCATAAGGTTTTTTCATAATGTTTGCTAAAACATTTAACCTCCCCCGGTGCGACATACCCAACACAAATTCACTAATCCCCAATTGAGAACCATGCTCTATAATTGCATCCAACGATGGGATTAACGTTTCAGTTCCTTCCAAAGAAAACCTTTTTTGGCCAATGAATTTTTTGTGAATAAACTTTTCAAAACCCGCCGCAGTAACCAAATGATGAAAAATATGCTTTTTTTCAGATGCAGCGAAAATGGGAGTGTTTTGACAGGATTCCATTTTCGACCGTATCCATTCAACCTCAATAGGGTTTCGAATATAAAGGTATTCAACACCAATTGATTGACAATAGGTGTTTTCAAGATGTGAAACAATCTGGGCCAAGGTGCTATTTCCTATACCAATATTTTCACCTGCGGTAAATTTTGCTGACAAATCCTCGTTTGTTAACCCAAAATGTTCAAGGGCTAATGTGGGAAAATATTTGCGGCGTTCTCTTACCGGATTAGTTTTTGTGAATAAGTGCCCTCGTTGCCGATAAGCTTGTATCAAATTTAGAACGCTAAATTCTTTGGTAGTTTGTGAATTATTTTGGAATTCATCACCCGCAAAATGCTCTTTAGCAAGCTCAAAACCTTTAAAAAAATACTTCCACTGTGCATCCAAAGCATCCGAATTTTCTCTGTATTTTTTGTATAATTCATCCAGTGCTTCTGCTGAAAAATTGTTCATGAAATCGTAGTTATCCATTCGTTTATTGCATTTGTTTTATAGTAAAATAACAGTTTTACTTTATAGTTTGTTTGAATTAATAATTAAGGTAACTCAGTCATTAAAGATATTAACAAACCCTTACAATGCAAGAGGTTATAGCCATCATTTTTAAGTATCTTCAATAAATATTCTAGTAATATATCGTGTTATAAAACATTGGAAACAAAAAAAAACCCAGATTTTACCTGGGTTTTCAAATTGTAAACTAAATGATTATCTGTATTCGCTTTTGTATTCTGGCAATGTACTCATAAGCTTTTGCCTTGCAAAAAATATTTTACTTTTAACAGTCCCAATAGGTATATCCAATTTCTCTGCTATTTCTTTGTACTTGAATCCATCGGTAAACATTTGAAAAGGAATCCTAAAATCATCTTGCAAACTATTTACCTTTTTTTGTATTTCCTTGTAAGCATGTTCCGATTCAGGAGAAACTGCTTCTTGTTTATGTGGAACATTTTCGTTATTGCCAGTTTTGTTAAATATGGTATTCGATTTTACATTCCGGCGATAATTATTTATGAAAGTGTTTTTCATAATGGTATAAGCCCACGAATTAAAGTTTCTTGGATCAGTAAATTTATCTCTATTGGACAAGGCTTTTAAAATTGTTTCCTGAAGTAAGTCTTTTGCCTCTTCAGAATTGGATGTCAAGCTGTAAGCAAAATATTTCAATTTGTTTTCAATGCTCAATAATTTATTGGTAAAATCAATTGCAGTCATAATGTTAGAGTTTTAGATTGTGTTTTGTTTAATGTATAAATATAATTCATTAACAAATATGTTTAAGCAAATATAGGAATTAATTAAACAGGTATCAAAATATTAAATTGTTAATTTTTTGTTAAATTAGACTCATTATAAATAACAAAACCATTTATAATATTGATATTCAATATATTTGAATGTCGTAAAATTGTTTATTCTAAATTACAGGATGAAATAAAACTTATTAACGATGCGAATTTTTTGAATCATTTTTTGAAGATGCCCGCATAGATTTTTTTGCTGTAATTATTGCTTTTTACACCTTTTTGTTTAACGAATTGAAAGGAGATCAGCATATTTTATTGATAAACAATTTGTTATTTTAAAATTTTGTTTAACAATCTTTTGATTCGATTGAGTGATTTGCCTTTTTAAATCGCTCAATTTGGGTAAAAGTGAAAAATGGAAAGACGGGAAAATGGAAAGACGGGAATTTTATGAACCATTTTTTTACTATACAACAATAAACTTATAAAAATCCTCTACCGTATTTATTACGCTCACATTATTAGGCAAATCGTTGTATAATAATTCAATTTGCAATCCCAATATCACTATGGATTGGTCAACAAAATGGGTTGCTATTTCATTTAGGTACTCTTTCATTCGAGGCAATAAAAGTGCACTGGTAAACGAGATAACCAATATATCAACCTGATGGAAGGTATTGTTTTCCTTTAAACAGTATAGCGGAACTGAGGAACCTAAATAAGTTACTTGTTGATTTTTTTTCTTTAATAAATAGTAGGCAAATAATAAGCTTATTTCGTGCTGCTCTCCTTCCGGTAAAAATAGCAGAAATTTTTTGCTTTTTTCATTATGCGAAGCAATAATACTTTCAATTGCAACAATTATTTTGGATTTAATAATATTTGTTGCAAAATGCTCCTGAGCAATACTAATAGTACCGGCTTGCCATAAAAATCCAATCTTTAAAAGTAAAGGAACAATAATTTCAGAATACGTGTTTTCAAATCCCCGATTAATGTAGGAAACAATAAGTAATTTTTCGAATTTCTGTTGGTTCAAATGAAACATAGCCATAATGAGCGCCTGAATTTGATCTTCAACATCACTGCTCCGGGTGGTATATTCAATTACTCTTTCGCTTATCTCTGTTTCTTTCAATTCAGCAATTCGCGATATTTTCACCCCATTTTTATTTAAAATGGAAATGTTCAATAGTTTTTTTAAATCGTTTGAAGTATAGTAACGAATGTTAGTTGTGGTTCTTTGCGGAAATAAAAGTCCATATCGTTTTTCCCAAATACGGATTGTGTGAGCCTTTATTCCGGTAAGCTTTTCAAGGTCATTAATCGTAAAATTTTCTTCTCTCATTTAATGAACAATATTAAACAATTATTTTTAACGTTAAACAGCAATAATTATAAATAATAAATCTTGAAATCACACTACAAGAAGCTATATATAAAACACTTGTGTATAATATTTTAACCCGGATTATTCATGAATAATCCTGACGATTAAGCTATTCCTCAAAATTG